>NZ_JBMHYI010000020.1:0-107014 GCF_058498515.1 Bryocella sp. | reverse complement strand
CCGGATCATAATCACCCTCGAACGCCCAAGCCATTACGATCTTTCCGCTCTTCTGACGAATGGAACCAAGTTCGATAAACTTTCCAACCGGCGCGAATCCCGTCTCCTCGGTGAACTCTCGCTTGGCCGCGTCCAACGGTTCTTCATCCTCGTCATACTCTCCCTTTGGAATACCCCACGCGCCCACGTCCTTGTTGGAAAAAAAGGGGCCGCCCGGATGCACGAGGAATATCTGCATCTCGCCGTTGGATCGTCGATACATCAAGAGACCTGCGCTGCGCTTAGGCATAACGTCCAATCATGCCACGGCGGATCGCAGCCATTGCTCCATCTGTTGGTGGTCCACCAGCCCCGCCTGTTGCACAACCGTGCGCCCGGCGGCGAGCACAACGAAATTCGGAATTCCACGCACCTGGAAGCGCGCAGACAATTGAGGATTCGCCTCAGTATCGACTTTCAACACAAGGGCCTTCCCCGCCATGTCCGCCGCGGTTTGTGCCACCTCCGGAGCCGCCACTCGGCATGGGCCACACCACCCCGCCCAGAAATCTACAAGAATCGGCACTTTCGCGTTTTGGACGATCTCGTCAAACAGCGCCGCGTCCACCGCCAGCGGCTCAGCGAGCGGGGGAAGCGGAGTCTTACACGCCCCGCACCGTCCTGTGCTGCTCAGATGTTTCGCGGATACCCGATTTTTCTGATGACATTGTGCGCACGTCCGAATGACAGGCATAATCCCTCGACTCTGCCTGTTCGATGCACTTCACCGGCAGGAGGTTCCGAAGCGCCATTGATAGCTCGGGCTACTATATCGGCGAATCTAGACCGAGTCTACTTTGCGCGTCAGCGATTTAGGCTCTTTATCTTCGAGCTCTGCAGTACCCGGAGTATCCAGATTGTTCTCTATCACCCCGGATGATTGACGCGCTCTGATATGCTTAATTTACGCGAGTGCCGCACCCGATGCGGACATCGTCCTAGGCAATGAATCGCGTTCTGGACGATCTTCTGCGCTGCGGGGATGGAATCGCTAAGTAGCTATGTTATTGATTTGTAAGTGCGCCCGTAGCTCAGCTGGATAGAGCGGCAGCCTCCGAAGCTGTAGGTCAGAAGTTCGAATCTTCTCGGGCGCACCATATCCTCTAACAGGTTCCGGGTGGGACCGCTGGGTGGGATCAGCGAATACTCAGCTTACCAAAGGTTGGGCGGTAGACCAGGCCAACGCTCACGACCTCCGGAGAGAAGACAGGCTGCTCCTTGCCGAGATGCCAGTGCTGAATCTGGAAGTCACCCTTGACCGCAAAGTGTCGTGTGAGGTCAACGTCCAGGCCGGCGCCGAGATCTGGAACCAAGGATTCATCGTGCGTGTAGGTGGGATCTACGGGGTTGGGAAAGTGAATTGTTCCCGATCCGATGAGGCCGTCGAGGTAGGGGTGGAATCGTTGGGAGCGTCCGAATGCGTGCTCGACCTTGAGCCCCACGAGGAAGGTACGTTGGCTGAGAGCGGATCCGGATGCGTCATTGAAACGTACTTCAAGCGAAGGCGATGCAAGTCGGAAGTAGCGGGTGGCGTCGGCGCCGATCATGAAGCCGTAAAGGTTGGGCGAGCTGCCGTACTCTGGGTGAACTCCCTGAGCGCCTGCGAAGGCCGCGAGCGCGACGGTACGAGAGGCCGTGACCGAAGACTGGGCTTGGGCGTGCGAAGCCATGGCAAGCAGTCCGAGCAAAGCTCCGGCTGCAGCACCACGGGTGTAACCAAGCAGGCATGTTCGTGCGGCCTGCGACATAGGCATTCCTCCAACAGTGGGTCTTGAAACGTGGGGCAGCATCGATTGATCTGGCTTCTTCCGCATAGGGCGTTGTCCAAATCATTAACGCGCCGGTACGGGTTACGATTGCCACGAAGACCCAGTGGTTGCACGTCGGCAAGCGTTCGCGTAAAACTACCGTGAATAGATTTCCACGGCTAACCTCCCTGGGCTCGCTGAATCCAAACTGGAGACATACGCAGGACAGGAGAAAACCATCATGGCTTTTCAAAATGACGCCGGATTTGAAGATGATTTCCGCAAAGTAGGTGCCGACGCAACCGCGGGTTTTGAGCCGACAAACGCTCCCAGCAACCCGACCGAACATGCCAGCAGCGAGAACCTGGATGTGGCTCCGAAGGGCAAGGATGATGACCTGGAAGATGACGATGATGCAGATGAGGATGAGGACCTCGACGACGCGGACGAGGATGACGACCTCGAAGATGACGAAGACGAAGAGGAAGAGGATGAAGACGAAGACCTCGAAGATGAGGATGAAGAGGACGAGGACGACGAAGACGCGGATGACGACGACCTAGAGGATGATGACGCCGACGAAGATGAGGACGAAGACGGCGAGCTGGAAGAGGACGACGATACCGTGAAGGCCCGGAACACGCGCACGGCTGCCGCAGCCCGGCGCAACTAGCTCTTTCCTGTTCGTGAAAAAGCCAACCCTGACGGGTTGGCTTTTTCCTTTGCAATCAACTGCCCCCTGATCGCGGGAGGCGAGCCCTTCGGGCCCTCCTGGGCTTTACGTCTCCTCCCGTTGGTCGGCACTCTGTTTTTGTGCGACCAACGGCCAGGAAGCGCCTACTCGCCGTTCTGGTTGTCGGCCGCGCTCGCCGGGTGCAGCGTGCGGTAGCTTGCATTGCCCTTGGACCAGACGAGCAGGAGCAGGTCCTGGTTCTGCGGAGCCGCGTGGACCGCACCGATGAACTGATTGGCATCGGTTGCGGGTTTGCGGTTTACCTGCAGGATGACGTCTCCAGGCTGTAGGCCGGCATCGTCGGCGGGACTGTCGGGACGAACGTTCTCGACCACCACGCCGCGGAGATTATCGGGCGCGTTGATCTGCTGGCGAGCCTGATCGTCGAGGTTGCCGACGGCGAGGCCGAGTTTGCCGGGGTGACCGGGCTGTGCGCTCTCCTGCTCAGCCGGATCGTTGGAGGCGACCTGCTTGCCAGGGTGGTACTGGCCGACGGTGAGGTTGAGATTGACCGGGCTGCCGTTCCGCATCACCTGGAGCTTGAGCGGCGTACCGGGGCTCATCTCGCTGACCGCGACCTGCAGGTCGCTGCCGTTGAGGATGGTGCGCCCGTTGTAGTCGATGATAACGTCGCCCTGCTGCATGCCGGCGTGGGCTGCGGGTGAGTCGGGCGTGATCTGAGCGACGATGGCGCCGGAGGCGTCCTTCAGGTTGAAGAAGTGCGCATTGTCAGGGGTCACGTCGTTCATGCTGATGCCGAGGTATCCGTGCTCCACCTTGCCGTGCGCGATGAGCTGGCCGGCGACGGACTGCGCGATCTGCGACGGGATGGCAAAGCCTGCGCCCTGGAAGGAGCCGGAGTTCGAGATGATGGACTGGTTGATGCCGATGAGCTCACCGTAGGAGTTGACGAGCGCGCCGCCGGAGTTGCCGGGGTTGATTGCGGCGTCGGTCTGGATGAAGTTCTCGGGCTTGCGGGCGTCGTCGCGGAAGGGATCCTGACGGCCGAGCGCGGAGACGATTCCGCGGGTGACCGAGAAACGGAGCGAGCCGAAGGGGGAACCGAAGGCGAGCACCGTCTGGCCGGGCTCGAGCTTGGTGGAGTCGCCCCAGGCGATAGGACGGAGGTTGGTGGCTTCGATCTTCACGACGGCGATGTCGGTGAGCTTGTCGGTGCCGACGACCTTTCCGGTGAAGACGCGGCGGTCAGACAAGGTGACGCGGATCTTGGTGGCGCCGGCGACGACATGGTTGTTGGTGATGATGTAGCCATCGGGCGAGATGATGACGCCAGAGCCGACGCCGTGCTCGATCTGCGGCTGCTGCGGCTGCATCTGCATGCCGTTGCCGCCGCCGAAGAACTGGGCGAAGCCGGGAGGCAGCTGCGGCATCGGCCCTTGGTTCTGCGACTGTTCATCGGCGCTCGCCTTGGCGGTCACTTCGATGTTGACGATAGAGGGCGTGACCTTGGAGGTGACAGCTTCCATGGCGTGATCGAGCGCGGTCAACGCCGAGACGGAGTTGGCATCGAGCGGGGTTCCGTCGGTAATCGTGGCAGCATGGACTCCGCCGTGACCGGCGAAGAGTGCGGCGCCGAGTACGAACGCGGAGGCGACGGAGGCAGGGAGAGCAGCTTTGGTGGCAAGTGCAACTAATTTACTAGTTGATGCGAGCATGGATCGACTCCTTGGGAGTTGGTTTGGTGGTTAGAGTTGGAAGATGATCCAGCCGTCGGGCGTACGGACTGCGGCGTAGGCCGGAACGTAGGCGACGGCGGGGACGAATAGTTGCTGAACCTGGGTGCCGGAGGCGACGGTGAGGGTGAACCGTGGCTCCTGGTCGGTTTCCGGTCTTGCGGTGCGGTAAGTAGTGTTCAATACACGCGCGACTGATGGAACGGGCTGAGGTGCACGTGTCCGCTTCACGCGGTGCGTTGCGGCGACGGCGGTGCGGGCGACGGTCTCAACGGTGCGGTAGGCCGGCTGAGCAGAGGTGCGCATAACGAGCTTCGCGGGTACGAGCTTAGGAGCCCAGGCGTCAGGTACAGCGGCGTTCGTCGCCTGTTCAGGTTGGGCATCCGGCGTGAAGCTGATGAGGCTTGGAGCGTGGGCGAGCGTGGTTGAGAGGGTAAGAACACCGGCGAGCACGGTTGCGGTCGCGAGGCGGGATTGGCTGCGGGTGAGGGTCTTTGCCGGGCGAGCCAGGATGCGGTGGACGCGGGTTGAAAGCTCGGACGGGCGTTGGCGCTGGCCGAGCAGGCCAAGCGCGAGGGTGAGGCCGCGACGGAGGATCGAGTGCTCAGCCAAGCGGGTGAGGGTGGTGGCGTAGGACTTGCGGAGGTTCTCGCCGGCGGAGAGGACACGCTGGTCACAGGCAAGTTCGCGCTCGAGGCACATACGGCGCTCAACCCAGAAGAGGACGGGGTTGAGCGGAAAGATGACGAGGGCAAGCTTTTGGAGGAGGTTCGTCCAGTCGTCGGAGCGGCGGAGATGCTCGGTCTCGTGAAGGAGGATCTGTTGGAGCTCGGCGGGGGTGAGGGTTTCGAGAAGGCCGGCTGGGAGCAGGATGCGCGGATGAAAGAAACCGAGGACGGAGGGGCGGTCGACGTCGGGAGAGATGCAGAGGGTGTAAGCACGAACGTTGGTGGTGGGCACATTGAGATCATCGCCGGCGATAGGCACGGCGCGGCGGTTGATCTGACGGAGGCGGTGAGCGCTGAGGAGGAACTGCACGGCGCGGAAGAGCGAAAGTGCAAGCCAGAGGGCTGCAACGGCGGTGCTCCAGATGGGTGCGACGTGGAGCGGGTGCTTCTGCGTGCTGAGACCCGGGTGAACCGACGGGAGAAAGTGCAGTGCGACGAGCAGGGCGAAGGTTGCGGTCCAGAGGAGCGAGCGGGTGGCGGCGGAGATCGCGGGCAAAAGGCGCAGCGTCAGGGCGACGACGGCGGCGAGGATCGCTCCCTGCCAGATGGCGGCGATGAGGGCGGTAGCGGCGTTGGCGGCGAGGTGGTTCACGATGCGCTCTCCTCCATAGATTGGGGAGTTTTGGCTTCGGATTCGGCGGCAGGGTCTTCGGGCGTGTTGGCGATGGCCTGCTTGAGCCGGCGAAGCTCGTCGGGGTCGATCTCGGCGTCGCCGAGCAGGGAGAGCAGCAGGCGCTCGCGGGAGTTGCCGAAGAAACGGGTGAGCAGATGCGAGATCTCGGAGCGGCTGGCCTCGCGCTCTTGTACGGCGGCACTGTAGAGGAAGGCGCGGCCCTCCTGGCGGTGCGTGACGTAGCCTTTGGTCTCCAGGACACGAATGGTCGTGAGGACCGAGGTGTAGGCGAGCGGTTCGACGTGCTTGACAACGTCGGCCACCGCAGACTCGCCATGGCTCCAGAGGACGCGCATGAGCCGGAGTTCGGCGGGGGTGAGCGTGTTGGAGGGGCGCGGTGGCATCGTTTCGTCGTCTGGAGCTTTGGACGTAGCAACTAGATGATTAGTTAGCAGAATTTTAGCGCGGGAGTGCAGGAGTTTGCTAGAGACTGGCATACTCGGTGGGTTGATCTTCGGGGGCGATCGGATGAGGCGAGTTGTTGCGTTGGTGGGGATGGTTGTCTTTGGCGGGTGGGGAGTAGCGGCGGGACAGGCCCCTCCGGAGGCTCGTTCGCCGGAGTACGCCAAGGTCCAGCTGAAGCTGCAGCAGGGGTGGAATACGTGGGATAACAGCACAGTAATGGGCGAGGTGCTGCTGCCACAGGGGCTTGAAGTCCGCGTTGGAATCAAGCAGAACACGACGGAGAATGCCGACGCATTTCTGCCGAATGCTCTGATCGGAAGGCGTGGAGCAGGTGAAGAAGAGGTCCATCCCGGTCCGCACGCTTACGACGGCAGTTACACAGAGCTGCAGGTGACGTGGCATGGATATACGTGGGAGGTGGAGTCGGCGCACGTGGGAGCCGACCTGGTCATGCTGGTGACTCCAATCTCCCGGCCGAAGGCCAAGAGCCAGCCGCTGACGGTAGCCTTTTCGGCCGGAATGCTGTGGAACCGCACGGGCACGGTTGGCAGAGACGGCGATCGGCTGGTGGCCTCGATGGCGGGGTTGACCGTACCAATTTACCTTGCGGGAAAGAGTTCCGAGGATGGTTATGTGCCCTTGGCCGGGCCGTACTTCTCCGCCCTGCTGGATGGACCCGCCGGGGTAAGTACCGGTTCGCCGCGCAGGCTGGTCGAAGTGCAGAAGATCGTTGCGCAGCAGCGCCAGGCCTTCCAGAAAAAGATGGGAGACACGCGAGATCAGGCTTCGGAGGTGCGGCAGGCGATCGAGACGACGATTGCCTGGGACACCATCTACGAGCCGGCCAAACGCCGGGTGATTACGCCGGTAAGCCGTATCTGGAACGAGAGCTGGGGCGGCTATGTGTTGTTCGACTGGGACACGTTCTTCGCGGCATCATTGGCGGCCGTGGACGATCGCGACCTAGCCTACGCGAATGTGATGGAGATCCTGAATGAGACAACAGCGGAGGGTTTCGTTCCGAACTACGGACGGGCCGGGGGGTGGAAGAGCTCAGATCGCTCAGAGCCGCCGGTAGGCGCGATGACCGTACTGGCGCTCTACCGCAAGTTTGGCGATCGTTGGCTGCTGGAGCAGACGTTCGCTAAACTGCTGCGTTGGAATGCATGGTGGGCCGAACACCGGGTGGTGGACGGCTACATGGCGTGGGGCAGCGACGGTACCAACGCGCCGGTGAACTCGGACGATACGAGCCGCGGGACGATGCAGGGTGCGCGGTACGAGTCGGGCCTGGATAACAGCCCGATGTACGACACGCCCTCGTACGACGAGAAGACGCACACGATGCTGCTCGCCGACGTCGGCTTGATGAGCCTGTTTGTGGCGGATAGCGATGCTCTCGGGCAGATTGCGGAGATGCTTGGGAAGCCCGACGAAGCGAAGAGGCTGACTGCCCAGGCGGCGGTTTTCCGGGCGAAACTGCAGACGCTCTGGGACGCGAAGACAGGGATCTATCGCAACAAGGATCTGCGGACGGGTGAGTTGAGCGCGAGGATCTCTCCGACGAACTTTTACCCGCTGCTGGCGAAGGCTCCGGATGCGCGCCAGGCCGACGAGATGATTGGCAAACACCTCCTGAATCCAGATGAGTTCTGGGGCGAGCGTGTGCTTCCTTCGATTGCACGCAATGATCCGGCGTTCCAAGATCAAGAGTACTGGCGCGGCAGGATCTGGGGACCGATGAACTACCTGGTTGATCTCGGGCTGCGGAACTATGACTCTCGCGCAGCCATGAAGGCGCGGCAGGAGCTTGCGCGCAAATCGACGGACCTTTTCCTGCTGGAGTGGCGGACTAAGGGCCATGTCCACGAGAACTATAGCGCGGTCGGGGACAACAGCGACACGGTCACCAGTAGCGATCGCTTTTATCACTGGGGCGCGCTGCTGGGTCTGATCGGGTTGGAAGAAGCGGCGTCGAAGTAGACGCAGGAGGTCCTAAGGCTACTGACGCTGGTAGCGCTTCAGCACATCGTCGAGTGAGAGGACGCCTTCGAGGGCGCCGCGGGTAGCGCGGTTCGAGATCGGTACGACCGGCCAGCGGCGGAAGTATGGGAGTGCGGCTGAGAGCGGCTGGTCGGGGAAGATGAGCGGAGTCCGCTCGGGCGGGAGGATGGATTCGAGGCTGTCTGCGGCGCCGGGATCGTCCTGCTTTTCGAACATGGCGAAGAGTTCGGCGAGTTCGGAGTGGCGCGCCGCGTACCACTGGGCGTCGCGGCATTGGATGAGGATGGCGGGCGAGGCTGCGGCCTTGTCGTCCTGCTGGATGGCGTTCTTGGCGCTCCAGATGGACTGGCTGCTCTGGAGGATGGGGGTGTTGACGGGGAGCAGTGCGTCTTCGAAGTGGAGTTCGGACTCTTCGCGTTGCTCCTCCATCGACGGAAGGTAGAGGCCGTCCTGGTGGGTGAAGAGCTCGAAGATCGGGATGGGTTCGAGCGAGCGGGCGAAGAGGTACGCGATGGTATTGGCGAGGATGACCGGCAGGATAATGGAGTAGTTGCCGCTGACCTCGAGCACCATGAAGACACTGGTGAGCGGCGCACGCAGGAAGGCCGCGAAGAGTACCCCCATCCCAACCAGCGCGTAGGAGCCGATCGAGCCGGTGACGAAGTGGGGGAAGATGAGCTTTTCGAACGAGCCGACTGCCGCACCAAGCATCGCTCCGACAAAGAGTGTGGGCGCGAAGACGCCGCCGGGGCTACCGCTTGAGAACGAAAGTGTTGTGGCGATGATCTTGAAGAGCGCGAGCAGAAGCAGGATCTTGAAGGTGAACTGCGCGTGCATGGCCTGGTCCATTGCAGCGTAGCCCGCGCCCATCACCTGCGGGAGGCCGAAGTAGCCGATGCAGCCGACGAGGAAGCCGGCGCCTGCGGGTTGCAGCATCTGCGACCAGGCAGGCTGGCTGCGCAGGAGCGGACGCAGATAGCCGAGGGACTTTGAGAAGATGAGCGAGAACGCACCGCCGACGATCCCGAGGATGGCGTAGGCGAGCAGCTCGCGCGGATCGCGGAGAGTGACGGCTGGGATGCGGAACATGGGCTCCGACCCCCAGAACCAGCGCGCGATGACGACGGCCGAGACGGCGGCGAGAACGATCGAGCCGAGGACGCCGGCGGTCCATTGGCCGATGACCTCTTCGATGACGAAGAGGATGGCGGAGATGGGCGCGTTGAAGGCGGCGGCGAGGCCGGCGGCGGCGCCGACCGGAGCGAAGATGCGCAGGCGCTCGCGTGAGAGGCCGACCTTACGGCTGATGTAGGAGGCGACGCCCGCGCCGATCTGCAGCGAGGGATCTTCGGGTCCGAGCGAAAAACCCGCGCCGATGCCGAGGGCAGAGAGCAGGAACTTGCCGGTCATGGTGCGGATGGAGATGTAGCCGTTGTGGATGTAGAGCGCGGCCTTGGTCTGGTTGACGCCGGAGCCGCGCACGGCCGGGAAGACATAGCGCGTGAGGATGCCGACGGCGATGCCGACCAGCGTTGGGACGATGATGAGGCGGGGCTGACGAGGCGCGGGCGCAGAGCCCTGGAGCAAGACCGTGAGCCACTCGATGGCCATGCGGAAGCTGACGACGAGCAGACCACTGATGATCCCGATGAAGATGGAGAGCAGAAGGAAGAGTCGCTCTTCGCGCGCTGGCGAGGTGATCTCTGACTGAGCAACGGGGTTGGCACCGGAGATGGTCTCCTTCTGTGTATCACCCGGAATGCTGGCTGCGGCGCTACTTGCCATTGGGTGCCTGCTCCTTTGTGCCTGTCTTCGAGCCGGCACCGAAGATGCGGCGTACCAGCGACGGCCGATTGTTGTCCTCGGGTGGAGCGACGGATTGCGGCGCGGGCGCGGTCACAGGCTGGAATGCGTTGGCGAGATGCAGCAGCAGCGCGTCGTCGCCGGTGGGCTGGCCGCAGACCGGGTTCAGAGGCGGCGCCGTATCTTGCTCGGTGGTGTAGACCAGGTTGGTCCAGTTATCCTGCGCGGCGGCGCTTTGGAGCAGCGCGCGACGGTTGCCGGAGTTGCCCGCGGTAGCTGCGGCCCAGCGAGCATTCAGGCTGGAGAGCGAGGCTGAGGGGTTCGACTTCAGGCAGTTCTGCAGGCGAGACTGGGCGATCTTTGACGCGTTGAGGATGTGGTCTGCGCGTTCGGTCGCGGCTTGGTCGCGCGTGAGGTTGAGCTGCTGGATTCTGCGTGCGTTGTCGGCGAGCGACTCCAGATGCTGCTGTTCGGAGTGCTGTTCTTCGGGGGTGTGGTTGGGTGTGGGCCGTTGAACCAGCGCGTGATTGAGCAGGCGTTCGGCTTCGGCGTAGTCGCCCAGCTTGTAGGCAGCGGCGCCGGCGAGCTCAAGCGGCAGGCGCGCATGCGGGCTAGCCGCAGCGGCCTTCTGATAGAAGGTGAGGGCATCCTGAAGGAAGCCGGCGGCCTCGAGTTTCTGAGCGACGTCGAGATTGAGCTGGACGTCATTCGGGTAGTTGGACGCTACGGTAAAGAGCTCGTTGCGGGCTTCGGCGAGCTGGTGCTGCTCGATGAGGAAGTCGGCCAGTTCAAGCCGTGTCTGGCGACGTCGAGTGACGGCATCGCCCTCCCAGCTTCCGTAGATCGCTGCGCGATAGTAGTTGTCGGCATCGGCCGTATCACCTCTGCGGCGGGCGAGGCGCGCGAGCTGGAGATTGATCGAGCCATCGCCGGGGGTAGCGTCGTGCAGGTTGAGGAAGTAGTTGGTCGCCTCTTCGGTGTGACCGGCGGCGTCGAGCGCCTGGGCGAGCAGAAGCTGATCGTCGCGTTCGCCAGAGCCTGCGGAGATATAAGAGAGTGCGGTGCGCAGGGCGCTGACTGCCTGCTCCGGCTGATGGTGGTTCAGTTCCATGCGTCCGCGGGCGGACCAGCGCAGGGCCAGATCTGTACGGTGCGCCTCAAATGACTTGAAGAGGAGGAGCGTGACGCCAAAGAGCGCGACCGAGGCGCCGAGCAGCGCAAGAAAGGCGAGGGTATCGTGGACGATCAGACTGCGCCGGCTGGTGCTGGCATATGGGAGGGTCTGCTGCATGTTTCGGTGCGCACCTGCCTGGGAGATAGGTCCCAACTCTCTCTGATGAGGATTGGTGGGATGGAGGAGCCTGGTCTCAAGACAAGGATAAAGGTTTTAGCGGCCGGGCGCTCGCGGGCGGACGAGTCGACCTAGCAGGGGCCAGGTCGACTCGTTGAGTTTCAGTCCCGGAGAAGCGGGTTAGCTCAACTTGTACGGGGTGGCGTAGTGCGTCGACCACTCCGGTCGTGCGGCATCGACCCAGCGGACGGTTCCCTTCTGGGGATCTGCCTGCATCAGCATGAAGGAGTTCTGATCGTATCGTGTGGAACCCATGACCGTGTGCTGCGGGCCGTAGGTGTGTGCGAAGTCGATCCACTTATGCCAGTGTCCGGCGATGACGATCTGGATGTTGTCCTGGTACTTGCGGAGCAAAGGGTGGAGTCCGTAGTCCTTGATTTCGGTCGGCTGGACGGTCCAGAGCGGATAGTGAACGAAGACCAAAGTCGGCTTGCGGTCATGCAACATGGCCTCAGCCCAGTTGAGCTGCTCTTCACCGAGCGAGCCGAACTGACGCTGGCGTGGGTCGCCTTTCTCATCCCAGGTAGTGCCGAGGAAGTTGTTCAGATGCAGGAAGCGAAAGCCCTTGTAGTCGATCGAGTAATAGGGCTTGGTCTTGAACTTGGCTTCGAAGAGTCGATGGGAGAAGTCGCGCGTGATCATGCGCGTCGGATTGCCCTCGTAGTCATGGTTTCCCCAACCCATGTGCACGGGCATATCAAAGCCGGCCAGGAGATCAGCGGCATTATCCAGGCGCGTACGGTTCTTGAAGTAGAAGTCGTAGTCGGCCGACGGATAGTTGTGGAAGACATCACCAACGAGGAAGGCGCGTTCGACCTTCTGCCCGTTTGGGAGCTGGATGCCGTTGATGACGGAGCGTGCGAACTTGAGGTGGTCTGTGGTCTGCAGGATGGTCGTATTGTCTTCGACGCTGTTCTCACTGCCCTTCACGTAAAAGTCATCGATGATGTGGGTGTCGGCGATCATCGCGAAGTAAAAGCTCTCGTTAGGGGACACCATGCGGGCCTGCTCTGCCCAGAGATTCTGGGAGAGCAGACCCGCAACCGAGGCGGCTCCGAGGTTTGCGAACTGACGGCGGTCAAGCTTCATGGCGTAGTCCCTTGTTCAGGTTGGTGGTTAGAAGATGATCTTGCCGGCGAACTGCAGGACACGTGCCGGGAAGGTGGATGCTGCGGTGGCGATCCCGAAGCTGCTGGATCCAACCGTCTCGGCGGCGGGGCCCTCGTAGTTGACGTGGTTGACGATGTTGAAGGCCTCGGCCCGGAAGTCGAACTTTACATTGTCGCGATAGATGGGGAACTGCTTGTGGAGACCGATGTCGGTGTTGTAGTAGGGATCGAGACGAAGTGTGTTCCGTCCCTCGTTGCCATAGGGCTGGTTAGCCGTAGGAAGCGAGAAGGCCGCCGTATTGAGGAGTTGAACTCCGGTAGCAGTCTTGACGCGCTGCGACTTGGGAAGAACGCCGACACCGTTCTGGTTGGGGCGCTGGGTGAGGATGGTGCTGACCGCCTGGGTGCCGTTCGGCGAGTAGTTGGCGTTGAACGGAAGACCGCTGTTGATATCGTTGATGGCGGTAATCTGCCAGCCGCCAAGAAGATATTGCACCGCGAGCGGCGCGTCCGAGCCAAATCTGCGGCCACGGCCATAGGGAAGGTCGTAAACGACCGAGAGCGTCTCGTTCAGCGGCTGGTTGTAGCCGGAGGTTCCACGGTCGCCGAGCGGATTGGCGAGGTTGATGCGTCCGCTGTCTCCACCCACTGCCTCGAGGTGGCCGGCAGCATTGTCGATCGCACGCGACCACGTGAAGGAGTTCAGCACATAGAGCCCGTGTGTGGATTTGTGTTCGAACTTCGTCTGCAGCGCGTTATAGCTCAGCATTCCATCGGGAAGGGTCTCCTCGATGGTGTAGAAGGTTTGAATGGGGCGACGCTGAGCCAACGTGAGGCAGCCTGAGGTCACTGTGGCATTGCATGTCGCGGTGACGGGGTTTGCTTCAGCTTGGTTCAGATCGCCGAGGACTTCGAGCTTGACGGCGTGCTCTCCAACATAGCTGGCCTCGAAGCTGTTCGAGGCGCCAATCTGGCGCTGCACGGTGAGATGGAAGCTCTGGACGTATCCCGTGGGCAGGTTCTTGGGAAGGTAGCGGGCCTCGGTGTTGACGTTGCTGGCTGCGGTGACGTTGGCCGGGTCGGCCATGCCAGTGGGATATCCCTGCTGACTGGTGCGGAAGCAAGGGTTCGGATTGGTCGAGCTATAGGTGACTGCGGCCTGGGCGGCTGTGCACGGAGCGAGCAGGGTCGAAGCACCCTTCGTCGCATTGTTGCCGAACTCCGGAGCCTGGGTGAGGGTGGTGTTGACGATGTAGGGAAGGTTGTAGACGAGCAGGTTCTCGCCGCCTTCGCGGTTGAACTGGTTGAAGACCAGGCCGTAGCCGGCACGGATGACGGTCTTGTTATCAACGGAGTACGCCAGTCCGAGGCGGGGAGCAAAGTCCAGCTTCGGCATGTTGACCAGGGCGCGGTTGTAGATCGAACCGGGGGTGGCCGTGATCAGCGACTGGGTGTCTGGGTCATAGTTGGCGAGCTTGTTGCTGGACTCCCACTGCGGCGTGACCAGTTCATAACGAAGACCGGCATTGACGGTCAGCTTGGACGTGAAGCGGATATCGTCCTGGAAGTAGAAGAAGTGCATCCGCTGGTTGATGTGCGCGAGGGTCGAGTTGTTGAGCTGGTAGGTGTCACGTGCACCGAAGATGAAGTCGGCCAGCGCAGCGCCTTCCTTGGTTCCGGTATCGAGCGAGCTTGGCGACTTGGCTGCGCCATAGCTGAAGTATCCGTTGTAGGTATCTTCGCCATAGGCCGGGTTGAAGTCGTCGTCGGTGGTAAAGATGGCCTGGTACTCGTAGCCAACCTTGTAGGAGCTGCGCCCCTTGAGGTAGGTGAAGTTGATCTTCGGATTGAAGACGTAGGGATCCTGAAACTGAGGGTTGCTGCTCAGATTGCCGAACTGTGAGAAGTTGGCGACAGACTGCGCATTCAGGCTGGTCACCGCGGGCCCGGTCGTGGGCAGACCGACAATGCCAGTCTCGAGGCTTGGAAGTCCTGCGCCGTAGGGGCCTTTGCCACCGTCGGTGCGGGTAAAGCCGAAGCGCGCATCGAGAATGGAGCGCTCGTTGAAGATGTGCGTCAGGCCGCCAGCGATCTGCTGGTTGAAGATATACACGTGGCCGTTGCTGTTACCACCCGCCGAGCCCTGGATAACGGGCGGAGAGAGGATGTCTCCCTGGTGCTCGCTGTACCGGGCAAACATCGTGTTCTTCGGGCTGATGTTGTAGTCGACGCGGATATCGCCCTTATCGTCGGTGATGGTGTCAGAGGGCAGCGAAACATAGTTATTCGCCACGATGCCGGCGATATTAGCAGCCGGAAGGGCCGTCAGGACACCCTTCGCGAAGGTGGAGACGGAGGGATCGCTGAACGGAATAATGCCATTCTTGTAGGTGGCGCCGGTGAGCGGATTTTGGATCGGAACCGCTACGCCCGCGGTGGTCAGGAAGGTGTAACCACCGTTGGCAAGAGCGAGAGCGCTGGTGCCGTTCTGGTCGGCGTCAGGCACGGTCGCGTTCAGGATGCCGTGCACGACTTGGCGGGTGCCTTCGTAGTCGGCGAAGAAGAAAAGTTTGTCCTTGAAGATGGGTCCGCCGAAGGTGCCGCCGAACTGGTTGCGCTGGAGGGTGGGCTTCTGCGACTTACCGGTGGTTGCGTTGGTGGGTGCGGCGAAGGGTCCGATGGCGTTGAAATCCGTGTTACGGATGTAGTCGTAGCCGATACCGTGAAACTTGTTGGTACCGCTCTTGATCGAAACGTTGACGACAGCGCCGGGCGAACGGCCATACTCCGCACTGTAGTTGTCGGTCTCAACCTTGAACTCGTCGATCGCATCCGGGGACGGGGGGATGGCCTGGTTCGAGAAGCCCTGGTTCGAGGTGCCGTAGGCGTTGTTGTCGAGACCGTCGAGCATGAAGTTGTTGAACTCGCTGCGCTGTCCATTGACGTCGAAGCTGGCATCGCGGCTGGAGTCGCTGGAGTTTTCAAGGACGTTGCGGCGAACGCCCGGGACGAGCGCGGCTAGATCGGCGTACTCACGACCATTGAGCGGCAGGTTCTGGACTTCGCGGGCGCCGATGACCTGGCCACGCTCGCTGGAGTCGGTCTCAAGCAGGGCGGCAGCGCCGGTCACGGTAACGGTGTCGGCAACGGAGCCGACCTTCATGGCTACGTCGACGCGCTGGCGTGCATTAACCTGGACGCCAAAGGACTCGGTGTCGCTGATGTCGAAGCCGCCGGCCGATGAGGTCACATGATAATGGCCGACCTTTACGTCCGTGAACTCGTAGGCGCCCTGTGCGTTGGTGTGGACCACGACGCGCGATTTCGTCTCTTCGTTAATCAGCGTGACATCCGCGTTCGGGATGGCTGCGCCTGATGAGTCATGGACGTAGCCCAGGACGGTTGCCGTTTCAAACTGCGCGTAGGCCTGGGTTGCGCCTAAGGCGAGTAAGGAACCGATTGACAATGCTAATAAATTACGTTTCACTGATCGCTCCAAAGTTTTGACCGTACAAGGAACCCGTGGGGCTGAACCCTCTGCAATCGAAAGGTTGCTTGCATCCACTGGTGGCCATGCTGATGATGCTTGGAGTTCTGCGTCAAGCCAAGGGTAATTCTGTGTGCACGCCAGGCTTACACCCCCTCTTACCCCTGTCCACCCCCCTATAAATCAAGGGTTTTCGCTGCTTTCCGGAAATTCCATTCACAGAACTTTCATATGGCCACTCTACGATAGAGGCAATGCTGACCATTGAAGAAGCGCTGTACCAGACGGATTCCGGCCCGCTTTCTTCACACTGTGGTCCGGGGCCAATGCTTAAAGAAGAGGGCGGTCCTCTTGAAGACGAGATCTCGGTCAGCGAGGAATGGCTGCTGGCACGCCGCGTCGCTGCCAGCAAAGGGCTGTCCAAGTCCTCGCTGTTGCCTAAGTTCCTCCTCTATATCTGTGAGCAGAGTCTCCAGGGAAACTCCCGACAGCTGACTGAACAAAGGATAGGCACAGTCATCTTCAATCGAGCGCCGGACTATAACCCGGGCGATGACAACATCGTTCGCAGCTATGCACGCACGTTGAGACGCCGATTGGACGAGTACTTCGAGACCGAAGGCAGGGATGAGCCGATGCGTCTCGTCATTCCTCGCGGCGGCTACGTGCCTACTTTCGAACGGGTGACTTCTGAAGCGGTCGCGATCGTGAGTCCACGAGATGCACCACCGATCGAGGGAGCTCTCCTCGCCGTGGCTGAGGTCAACAGGGACAACGTGAGGCCCCGGTCTCGATCGTCTTCGAGATCGTCTTGGATGATGGTGCTGTTTGGGTTTCTGGCTGGTGTAGTGGTGACGGCAAGTGTCTGGGCGGTGCTCCGGACGGGCCGGCTCGACCGTGCGCAATCCGCATCCCACCCTCTCTGGGCGGAGTTGTTCCGGCAAAACCTCAACACCTTGATCGTGCCCGCCGATAGCGGGCTGGGGATCCTGCAGAACCTTTCCGGCGTAACCGTTCCGTTGCAGGAGTATGCGGACGGTTCCTATTTGACGGATACGAAGCTGCAACGAGGCATCAATCCGGGAGGCCTGGCTGACCTTCGCCAGCAGCGGTATACGAGCGTGGTCGACCTCGATATTACGACCAGGCTTATGCAGTTGCCGGAGATCTCCGGGAGTCGGACACAGATACGATATGCGCGAAGCATCACGACCGAGGATCTGAAGGCCTCCGACGTGATTCTGCTGGGGTCTGTTCACTCGAATCCGTGGGTGGCTCTCTTTGAAGACAAGCTCAACTTCAAGCTCAAGTACAGGCCTGAGGTGAATCAGTCCTTTGTGCTCAACGAGCATCCGGTTGGCGACGAACAGAAACAGTACGTTAACGGGAATAGCGATTCGTCGAACCAGACGTTTGGGGTCATTGATTATCTACCGAATCTAGACGGCAGTGGCCACGTCCTGATCATCCAGGGCTTGAATATGGCAGCGACCCAAGCCGCTGCGGATACGCTTTTTCGCGCGGATGTGATGAAGCCGATCCTGAAGGAGGCAACCGGACCGAATGGAACGCTGGGACCGTTCGAACTGCTGATTAAGACGAGCAGCATCGGAGCCATCGATCCAGGCTCGCAGATCATTGCAACCCGCTTCTGAGTCCGCGGTAGCTTAGCTGGCGATCGCTGCTGCGATCTGCTCGACTCCAGCCAGGGGTGTCGCGAGGGTTGAGTCCAGTCCGTACCGAGACTGCAGGTAGGCAGGAGCGTTGTAACTGATCCTGGTCAAACCATCTGTCGTCTCTGCGATCAGAAGTTTGAGCGGCAGATCCAGCGCGCAGTCTGGTTCAGCGAGCATGGCCGGCGTACCAGCCTTGGGATTGCCAAAGATGACGAGCTTCGTATCGCGCATCTCGAAGCCGCACTTTGCAGCCTCTCCACTATGATCGACGACGGCAAAGACGGTGACTTCTTTTGCTTGCAGGAGTGCCAGAAGTCGGGCCAGCACGTCTTTGGCAGAGTGAGCGCTCATGAGATGAGAGATCTCGTTATCGTCTGGCTGCATCGTGTCCTCCTCCGGGTTTCAAATCGCGGTTGACGAACGGCCTGCGCCAGAGCGGATGTTGACCAAGCGCAGACGATTCGATCCTACTTCTTCAGGAGTACAGAGATGATGTGGTGGCGGTGGACAGAATCGAACTGTCGACCTACGGGTTATGAGTCCGTCGCTCTAACCATCTGAGCTACACCGCCAGGTGTGGGGCAGGAAACAGGAGAAAAGAGCCGCGCCTTTGTCTTCGTGCGCGAGGGATTCCACGCAAGGGCCGCTCTTTCCATCATAAGTGCGCAGCTAGCCAAGGTCAATCGAAGATGCGCCCCGGGCTCGGCACGGCATACCATAGGGCAGTGCCGAAACCGACTACACTCGCCGTCCTTCCTGCCCGTCTTGCCTCCACCCGCCTGCCGCGCAAGGTGCTGCGCGAGATCGCCGGTCGGCCCATGCTCGCGTGGGTCTACGAAGCCGCTCGCGCCTGCTCCACGCTCGACCAGGTGCTGATCGCCACCGACTCAGACGAGGTGTTGCGCCTGTGCGAAGCCAACGGGTGGCCCGCAATGCTGACCTCGCCGGAGCTCCCGAGCGGGTCCGACCGCGTACATGCGGTTGCGCAGCTCCATCCGGCCGATATCTACGTCAACATCCAAGCTGACGAGCCGCTGCTGCACCCCAGCCACATCACGGCCCTGCTTGAGCCCTTCACGGATCCGGCAGTCCAGGTGACGACGCTCAAGACGCGTTGCACTGCTGAGAGTTTAGGAAACCCCAATGCGGTTAAAGTCGTCACCACCCCGGCGAACCGCGCGCTCTACTTCTCCCGCGCCACTATCCCGTACGATCGCGATGAGACGGGCGCGCCGGTCTTCAAACACCTTGGGCTCTATGCGTATCGAGCGGCCGCACTCAACCTGTTTCACTCGCTCGCGCCGAGCCCGCTCGAACTCACGGAGCGGCTTGAGCAACTGCGCTTCCTTGAGCACGATGTGCCCATTCATGTCGCCGAAACGCCGCACGATACCATCGGGGTCGACACCGAAGAGGACCTGCAGCGGGTAGAGGCTATCCTGCTTGAGCGCGGGCGTTAGCGCTTAGGGAAGTTCAGCTGGTCGATCCCGTCCACCGCGAACTGGCCGCCCGCGGCATCCTGCGAGTAGGTGAACTTGCCTTCGAAGATGCCGGCAATCCCGCTGTCGGTTCCACCCGCGGCGCCGGCAGCGGCATTCCGCTTGACCGCTGCAAACAACACGCGAATGTCCTCGTGCGTCTGCACCTCGGGCGAAAACACCATCTTGATCCCGAGGATGCAATCTCCTGAGGTGAGCAGCAGATGCGCCGGGTCGCGCCCCGCAACCGTCCCGCTCAGCGCGAGATAACGCCCGGAGTAGACCGCTCCTGAACGCGCCACCTCGCACACCGAAGCCTTTTCAGCCACGGGCGCAGCGGTCTGCGGCGGCACCGCAGCCGTCTGTGCTGCGATCCCCATCGCCATCAGCCATAAAGTCATTCGAACCAAGCCCACCCCCAAAGTTCGAGTCTAGCGCCTAAACCTGCTCGAACTCCAGTGACAAGCCGGCTTCTGTCGCGGTCGCCTTCACGCCAGCCAGCGAGCGAACCACCCAGCTTGCACCCGCGGCATAGAGCTCCTCCGCGGTATGTGTGCCAAGGACGCCCAGCACGCGGCTCCCTGCAGCCACGCCGCTGCCCACGCCGCTCGGCGCATCTTCCACGACGATGCACTCGGCAGACGCAAAACCGAGCATCTTCGCGCCCTTCATATAAGGCTCCGGATGCGGCTTGCCGTTGACGACGTCATCGCCCGCGATCAACTCCTCGGGGTACGGCAGCCCGGCCGCCTTCAAACGCCCAAGCAGCAGGCGGCGGGTCGCGGAGGTCACAATCGTCCAGCGCTCCGGCGGCAGCGAGTTGAGCAGTTCGCGGACTCCGTCGAGCACCTTCAGGTCCGCTGTGTCCGCGATCTCGAGATCCTCGATGCGCCGGAGCCCTTCAGCTAGATCGGCGTCCGTAAAGTCGGGCCGCAGACTGCGCATAATGTCGACGGCGCGGACCCCGTGCGGAATCACGTACGTCTCCCAGCCTGCGATTCCATAGTGCTTCGTCCACTGCCGCCAGCAGCGATTCACCGAGGCGATCGAGCTGATCAGGACCCCGTCCATATCGAACAACAAACCCCTTGCTTCAACGTTCACACGATCTCCCAAAGACAACGTTCTTTCAGAATAGGCGATGCCCGTCCCATCCACATCACCTCATCAACAATCCGGATTAGGCCAGCCCATCCGCTGCGACACTAAGAACTCACACGAATCCAGCCGCCAGCCAAGATCTCGACAGAAACTTCTTCAAGCGACCGCACCCGCCAATCCGCCTCCATCAACTCCTCAGCGCGATGCGATCCGACAACTCCGAGCACCTTGCAGCCAGCGACCTTGCCCGCTTTGACGCCTGCTGGCGCATCTTCAATCACGAGGCAATCCGCAGGCGCGAGGCCCAGCACCTTCGCTCCTGCCAGGTAGGGCTCGGGATGCGGCTTACCGTGCAGAACTTTATCCGCGGTAATCACCACTGGGGGCAGCTTCAGCCCCGTTTTGGCCAGGCGCCGCCTCATGAGGGCCTCCGGAGCAGACGTAACCACTGTCCACGAGCCCATCGGCAGGCCGGAGATCAGCCGCTCCACCCCGGCCAGGAGTTCTACCGGCGCGACCGATTCGCGATCGAATCCTACCAGCCGCTCCAACTCCTCACCCTCATCCAGATCGGGCCGCAGCAGCCGCAGCGTATCAACGGCGCGGCGCCCATGCGTGGCTCGTAAAGGAAAGTTCTCTATGCCATGAAAGTGCGCCCAACTGATCCAGGCGTGCTCGTCTGCTCCCGTCGAATCGATCAGCACGCCGTCCATGTCGAACAGCAGTCCGCGCACCTCGACGGTCAAGCCTTGCCCCCATCGATCGCTGCGTCACGCAACAGCCTGGAGGGAGCGATCACGCGCCCTCCAGCACATAGCGCTCCGCGGCCTTCAACACGGCGTTCACACTTTCGACCGAACAGCTCTCGCAGTAGACGCGCAGCAGCGGCTCAGTGCCGGAGGCGCGCAGCAGAAGCCAGGTCTCGGCCGCGTTTTTCTTTCCGGTGCAGGCTTCGTTCTCAAGGAAGAACTTGATGCCATCAAGCGTCTCGACGCGCAGCACCTTCAGCCCGGCAAACGTCTCGCCGGCCTTGGTGCTCTTGGCGCGGGCGATCGCACACTGCTTCAGAGCCTCGTCAATATGCATGTCGATTCGCCCATACTGGTGCTCGCCGAATTCCTCCTGCAACGCCGCCACAAGGCCGCCAAGCGTCTTCTTCTCGTCCGCCATCACCTGCGCCAAGAGCAACGAGTTCAAAAGCCCGTCGCGCTCCGGCAGATGCTTGGAGATACCAACGCCGCCCGACTCCTCGCCGCCGATCAGGATGTCCTTCTCGAGCATCAGGTCGCACACATACTTGAAGCCGATGCCGTGCTCGTGCAGCGTGCGCCCATGTTTTTTCGCAATGCGGTCGAGCATCAAGGTCGTGTTGAACGCACGCGTGACATCGCCCGGCCACTTTTTGCGCTCGAGCAGCCAGTTCAGCAGGATCGCGAAGATCTTGTGCGCGTCAACGACGTTGCCATGCTCATCAACTGCGCCGATCCGGTCGGCATCGCCATCCGTGACGAGCCCGGCGCCGCAATTCTCCTCCACGACACGCTTCTGCGTCTCAGCAATATGTGGCAGGATGGGTTCGGGGTTGATTCCGGGAAACGCCGGGTTGATCTCCGCCCGCATCTCCACAAACGGAATGCCGGCCTGCGAGAAGATACCCGCGATCACACCGCGGCCTGCGCCATACATCACGTCGATCAGCAGCCTCTGCCCCGAGGCCTTGATCTCGCCAAGATCAACGAACTTCTGAATCGCCTCGACGTACGGCGGTAGAAAGTCGACCTCCTCGATGCTGGCTGGCTCGCCGGAGAGCTCGTACGGCTGCTCCAGGTAGCCTTCAATCTGAGCGATGATGCTGGGCTTGCCCGACCCACCGTAGCTTGCCTTGTATTTCACACCGTTCCACTGCGCGGGATTATGGCTCGACGTGATCATCACGCCGCCAGCCGCACCACGTTCGCGAACCGCGAATGAAAGGGCAGGCGTGGGCGTCACGCGGTCCGCCAACAGCACCGGGATGCCCGCCTCGGCAAGAACCTCCGCCACCACCTTGGCAAAGGCCTGCGAGCCAAAACGCGTATCCCACCCAATGCAAATACCCTTAGCCGGATCTTCGTGCTTCAACACATAGAGAGCGATAGCCCGCGACGCCACGCGGACATTCTCGTATGTGAAATCATCGGCGATGATGCCCCGCCAGCCATCGGTCCCAAACTTCACTACAGCCATTTGCGTCCAGCTCCTGGCTGCTAGCTCCTCGGATGCCTGAGCGAGCAGCCTTACCTCAGTTCAAAGTGCGTACTCCGAAAGCGACAGCAACCACAAGAAGCTAGAAGCTGCTTTTAGATCAGATCTTCGCGCTTCAGTCCTTCATGCACCTGGCGAACCACCTTGCTCACATCTTGAGAACGCTCGCGCGTCGTGATCAACAAGGCATCTTCGGTCTCGACTACGACAAGTCCCTCCACGCCAAGCAACGCGACCATCTTGCCCGGCGCATAGACGTAGTTGCCTTCGGACTCGATCGCCACGAGGCCGTTGGTCTTGCCGTCGATCACGTTATCGTCCTCGTGGGATCCGAGGTGATCGTGCAGTGAGGCCCATGAACCGAGGTCGTTCCAGCCAAAGTCAGCTGGCAGGCAGTAGATATTTGAGCGAGCCTCACCCTTCGCCGAGCGCCGCTCGAGCACCGCATAGTCGATCGAGATGTTCTCGCACTGCGGATACTCTTCGGCGAAGACCTGCTCGAAGTCATCGGTTCCGTGGGCCGCCGCGATCTTTTCGAGGATCGGAGCCATATCAGGCACATGTTCCTTGATCGCGTTCACCAGCGTCCGCGCCGTCCACAGGAAGATGCCGCCGTTCCAGGCGAAGTTCCCCTCAGCGAGGAAGCGCTCGGCCGTATGCCGGTCCGGCTTCTCGCGGAAACGCTTGACGCGATGGACAGGAACCTCGGTAAACTCCGGAACCTCGGCACCCTTTTCGATGTAGCCGTAGCCTGTCTCGGGTCGTGTCGGAGGAACGCCGAGCACAACGATATTCTCTCCGGCCGAAGCTACCCGGATACCAGCAGCCAGAACCTTGGCGAAGCGCTGAATGCTCGCAACCACGTGGTCCGACGGGAAGATTCCGATGACCGTGTCAGGTTCGGTCTTGTCGAGCATGAAGGCAGTGAGAGCACAGGCGGGCGCTGTGTTCCGGGCCACGGGCTCGCTCAGAATGTGGTCCGGTCTCACCGTGGGCATCTGTTCCGAGATCGTCTCGTCAAGCCAGTGGTTGGTAACGATCCAGACGTCATCCGCCGTTGCCACCGGCATGAGACGGGTCAGTGTCTGCTGAATCATGGTCTCTTCGCCGTCCAGCGCAAGAACCTGTTTCGCCCGGGCCCGTCGGCTCCTCGGCCAGAACCGCGTACCGCTTCCACCTGCCAGGATTACCGGCGCAAACCGAACTTGCTTATCAGCCATAGTCACCATCGTAAAGCGAAACCAGCCGCGGCGCTCAACGACTCGTAGGCCCTGGCTATCCTTTTTTCGAGAATACGATGCGACGCGACAGCAAACCGTCACCTCGCGAACGATGACCGAAAAGTCGTAGGCTCGGCTGATTCCGGTGTCCCGCCCTCGCGGCTTATCGCGAGAGCGGGACGCTCAGAAGCCGATGCTACTGCGAAAGGCCGGCGAAAAACTCCCGCATCCGCTTGACGCCTTCGTCGATCACATCGCCCGAAACGGCGTAGGACAGGCGAATATGCTCCTCGGTGCCGAACGCCTCACCCGGCACAACCACCACGTGCGCCTCGTTCAGCAACTTTGCCGCGAGGTCCGTCGTGTTCTTGATTCCGCCTTTGCCGATGAACGCTGAGACATTCGGATAGACGTAAAACGCGCCCTGCGGCACCGTGCAGGTCAGCCCCGGAATGGTCTTGAAGCCTTCGAGGATGCGGTCGCGTAGCTTGATGTAGTCGGCGCGCATCTCCTTCACGCACTCCTGCGAGCCTGTAACAGCGGCGATGGACGCCTTCTGCACCATGCTGGCCGCGTTCGAGGTCGACTGCGACTGCAGCTTCGAGATCGCGCCGATCACCTGCTTCGGCCCGAGCGCAAAGCCCGCGCGCCAGCCGGTCATCGCGTAGGTCTTCGAAAGCGAACCGAGCACAATGACGTGCTCCTTGGCCTCCGTCACTGAGGCTCCGCTCACCGGTTCGCCCGCGAAGTTCAGGTAGGCATAGCACTCGTCGAGCAGCACAAACACTCCGCGTTTGTGTGCGAGCCGCACGATGGCCTCGACATCCGCCTGATCCATGACGGCGCCGCTCGGATTGGACGGCGAGCAAAGGATGATCGCCTTGGTCTTCTCCGTCATCGCAGCCTCGATCATCTGCGCGGTCACGCGGAAGTTCTCGTCCTCACGGCTCTCGACAAACTTCACCACGCCGCCCGCGTACTGGATGATGTCCTTGTAGGAGACCCAATACGGAACCGGCAGAATGACCTCATCGCCATGGTCGACGAGCACCTGGATGGCGTTGAAGAGTGCCAGTTTGCCGCCGGTGGTGAAGACGCACTCATCCACGGCATAGTCGGTGCCGAAGTCTTCGGCGTGACGCTGCACGATGGCCTTGCGGACATCCGGCGTGCCGGCCACTGCCGTGTAGCGCGTAAAGCCTTTCTGAATGGCCTCGATCGCCGCGTCCTTGATATGTTGCGGCGTCTCAAAGTGCGGCTCGCCCGCCCCAAAGTCCGAGAGCTTGATTCCCGTTGCCTTCAGCCGCAGGGCCTCCGCCGTAATCGCCATCGTGGCAGACACTTCAATCCGGTTGATCCGGTCCGTCAAAACCTTCGTTGCAGTCGCTGTGCTCATACAAAGAGTTTTGCAGAAATGCGCCGTGAGATAAAGTCCGCGGCGCAGAAAGCAGCTCAAGCCGAGAGCGGCTTCCTCACCACCCAGGTCGTCATACACCGAAAATCCTGAACAACGGTCGTCTTCAGCGGATCCACCAGGACGGCTCTCATCATCCGCGTCATCTCGAGCAGCTCCCGCTCGTCCACCAGGAACCAGTCCTGGCCGTCGCCCACTCGGTACAAGCCCCCGCCTACCTGCTCGAATTCCATGCCGATGCGTGAGCCAAGACGGCAGAAGAGCATTCCACCCGGCCGCAGACAGCGCCATAGGTCGGTCACCATCGCCAGGAAATGCTGTTCGTCGCGGGCGAAGTGTAGCACCGAGTTGCAGATCACCACATCCGCCAAGCCATCTGCAAACGGCATCGCCTCAATCGTGCCCACGCGGAAGTTTCCATCCGGCAGCCCAGGCTGAAGCTCGCGTGCGAGCTCCCGCACATGGGTCACACCCTCCGCATTCGCGTCCAGCGCGAAGACTTCCACGCCGGCCCGCAGAAGATAAACCAGGTTCCGGCCGTACCCGCACCCGGCGTCGAGGACCCGCATTCCGGAGGCGATATTGCCCCGGAGAAGCTGGTCAAACACATAAATATCGATCTGGCCGAACTCTTCCTGCAACGTCATCCCTTTGGCCTCTCGCTAAGAAGCTAGCAGCCTGACGCGGTTTTTCCCTTGAGCCGCTCGACCACCATCGGTGGCACAAGCGCCGTCACGTCTCCACCCAGGCGAAAAACACCCTTGATCAGTCGCGAGCTGACGTACGTATATTTCTCCGCTGGCATCATAAACAGTGTCTCCAATTCCGGGTCGAGCTTGCGATTCATCATCGCCATCTGGAACTCGTACTCATAGTCCGAGATCGCTCGAATTCCGCGCAGTACGGCCTTCGCGCCTTCACGCCGCGCAAAGTCCACCAGCAGGCCGTCAAACGTGGTCACCGAGACATTCTGCATGGGGGAAACGGCTTCGGTAATCATCTCCAACCGCTCCGCCACCGAGAACAGCGGTGTTCCTTTTTCAGAGTTGCGCAGAATCGCAACCACCAGCTCGTCGACAATCTTCGCGCCGCGTGCAATCAGATCCAGATGACCGTTAGTCAGTGGATCGAAGGTTCCCGGGTATATCGCCTTCACCGTATGCATAACCCCAAGAGCATACCTGCTTGGGGCCTAATCTCCTACCATGCAAGAAAACTCAAGGAATTTGTAGTCTTCCACACAAATCGCACGTCCATTGGGGTGAACCGTTTGCGGAAAAAGATGACCTCAGCCCTGATCAACGCGCAGACCCTCCCCGCAACCGCCGCCTCCGCGACGGCTCAGTCGCAAGGACGGACCTCCACACTGGATTCGATCGATAATCTTTACGCGCTCTACTCGCAGCGCATCTTCCGTTTCCTTCTGAGTTCGCTGCGTGACCGCGATCTCGCCGAATCGCTCACCCAGGACACCTTTATCCGCGCCTGGGCGGCCCGCGACCAGTTCCGTGGCGACTGTGCTCCCGCCACGTGGCTCACGCGCATCGCACTCAATCTCGTCCGCGACCACACCCGGACCAACCGCTTCCGGTTCTGGAAAAAAGTTGCCGGCACAGCGGTCGACGCGCACGAGTTCGCGGGCTTTATCCCGGATCAGGCCACCTCGGCCGAATCCTCGCTGATCGCCCGCCAGCAGGTCGAGCAACTCTGGAAGACGGTTGATACGCTCACCGAACGGCAGCGCACCGTCTTTATTCTCCGCTTCGTCGAAGAACTCGACCTCGCCAGCATCGCCGAGATCACCAACATGCCGATCAGCACGGTCAAGACTCACCTCTACCGGGGACTCGCCGCCATCCGCGTCCAACAGCCCGCTCCGGCCCGCGTCTCAGCAAAGGAATCCAAATGAATTCGCACCTCACCGAAGCCCAACTCTGCGATCTACTCTCCACCACGCCCGAAAGCGCGTCTGCCGACGCTCATCTCGCGGAGTGCTCCCTGTGTGCAAATGAGTTCAGCACGCTCCGGCAGTCGCTTTCGAGCTTCCGTCTCGCGGCCAGCAATTATTCTCTTCTTCATACGCCGCCGCGCCCGGTCGTCGGAACCACGGTCCAGCGCAGCTTCTTCGCCGTCCCCAGGCTTGTCTGGGCCGGCGCCCTTGCTGCCGTCCTCGCCGTCACCGGCGTAACCGTATCCAACTTGCACAAACCTGCCGCGGTCACTCCGAACGTCACCACCGCGACGACCGGGCAGCCTGTCTCCGACGAAGCGCTCCTCCAGGACATTGACTCCGACCTTTCGACCTCCGTTCCTCCTTCACTGCAGCCGCTCGACACGACCAGCGCGGGCACTGAACAAACCACAATTTCAACCAGCAACTAGCCTAACTCTTCCCCGAAGGAATCCTATGAACCGCTCTCGTGCGCTATCGCTCGCTTGCTCCCTCTTGCTTGCCGCTCCTCTGGCCTTCTCACAGAACCCCGGTGCACCCGGACAGCCCGACTTCGCGCGCCGCGGCGAGATGCGCGGAGGCCCCGATGGCGGCCCCGGTGGTCCGGGGATGGGAATGCTTCCTCATGGAATGTGGTGGAAGAACCCGGACGTGATCAAGAATCTCAACATCAGCCCGGATCAGCAGAAGCAACTCGACAAGATTCTCCTCGATAGCCGCTTGCAGTTGATACAGATGCACGCCACGCTAGAGGAAGAGCAGGTCAAGCTGGAGCCGATTCTGAACGCCAACCCGTTCGACCAGTCACGCGCCCTGGCCCAGATCTCGCACATCGCTGACCTGCGCGCTGATCTCGAAAAGACCAATGCGAAGATGCTGCTGAGCCTGCGCGGTGTTCTCTCAGCGGATCAGTGGACCAAACTCCAGACGGAGCGTCGCACCCACCGCGAAGGGCAGGACGGTCGGCGTGGACCTGGCGCCAGCAACTGGCGCCGCGGACCACAAGGCGGTCCCGACTCGCCGAACGGTCCTCCGCCGCCATCCGGCAACGAGTAAGCACTCGTGCCGTCTTGGACTTCGTGTAGCTCCTCCCGTTGGTCGGCACAGAGATTCTGCTGCCGACCAACGGTGAGACCGAGGTTTGAGTGCTACTTCTTGCCCTTTACGGCAACTGCCGCGACTTCCAGACCATCTTCCGGAATCTCCGGAACGGGCAGATTCGAAGCTGAAATCCCCATCTTCTTCCGCAGCTCCGTGTCGATCCGCCCAAAGATCTCGCGGTTTTCCTTCAGGAAGTTCCGTACATTCTCGCGGCCCTGACCGATCCGCTCACCCTGGAAGCTATACCACGCGCCGCTCTTATCGACGATCGTGTGCAGCACCGCCAAGTCCAGCGTGTCGCCCTCGCGCGAGATTCCCTCACCGTAGAGAATATCGAACTCGGCATCGCGGAATGGTGCGGCGACCTTGTTCTTGACGATCTTGACCTTGGTTCGCGATCCGACGACTACATCGCCTTCTTTGACCGCGCCGATGCGCCGGATATCGATGCGAACCGAGGCGTAGAACTTCAACGCGCGCCCGCCGGTCGTTGTCTCCGGATTGCCAAACATGACGCCGATCTTGTCGCGAATCTGGTTGATGAAGATCAGTGATGTACGTGACTTGGCGACCGTTCCGGTCAGTTTGCGCAATGCCTGCGACATCAGCCGAGCCTGCAATCCCATGTGCGAGTCGCCCATCTCGCCGTCCAACTCTGCCTTCGGCACAAGCGCCGCAACCGAGTCAACCACCAGCACGTCGATCGCACCTGACCGCACCAGCGCCTCTACGATCTCAAGCGCCTGCTCACCGTAATCCGGCTGCGAGACCAGCAGATTGTCGACGTCGACTCCCAGCTTCTTGGCGTATCCCGGGTCGAGCGCGTGCTCCGCATCCACAAACGCAGCCAGCCCACCGGCCTTCTGCGCCTCTGCGATGATCTGCAGTGTAATGGTCGTCTTACCTGAGGATTCCGGTCCAAAGATCTCAATCACGCGTCCACGCGGTACTCCCCCAACCCCCAGGGCGGCGTCGAACGAGATCGAACCGGTCGAGATGACCGAGATCGGCACAATCGCTTCCTTCGATCCTAACCGCATGATCGAACCCTTGCCGAACTGCTTCTCCAACTGCGAAATTGCCGCCTCTACCGCCTTACCGCGCTCGTCTGCCAATTGCATCTCCTCGGGTGAAGCTGGTTCAAACCATCGCAAACCAGCCCATTCGAAGTCTAGCACCAAATCGCATTAAAGCAAATAAAAAGCGAAACCTTTGAACAACCCGCCCCAAAGTGGGAATCGCAGGTTTACGGACGCTTACCTCTTCAACAGATCCACCGGCACCCGTACATCCTCGATACGAAACATCCCAGCCATTCCCGGATACTGCCGCTTGACCGCCTCATACATCTCCCACGCCACCCGGCGGTAGCTATAGTGCCCTGCCACACCGCTTCTCAGCTCAGCGATGTAGAGAGCCTCGGCAAAGTCCATCTTGAACATCGACCGGCAACGGGTCCCGAGCGGCAGAAGATACTGCGCCGACTCGGCAGCCTCCGTCACCCCAGAATCCCGCAGCGAGCGATAGCTCTCAAACGCCGACGACATCGCTCCCTCATACGCCTCCGCCAGGCCGGCCTCCTGCAACGTAGGCTGCCCGGGAGCGTCCGGGACCTCCCATCCATGGACGTTTGTGAACCCCTGGAGCAGCTGCGTGCAGCGACGATGCCGGTGCATATCCCGGAACCCACCGACATCCATGAGGATGTCGAACTTGAGCGCGGCGCCGACGTGGAAGGCCCGCAGCAGCTCATCATGGCGTCCCCGATGCCGCGTTCCGAGCTCAATCAGCTCCGTCAAGCGGGCATTACCCGAGGCCGCAACTACCCCCCGCAGCTGCCGGTACGAGTAGTGACAGTGCGGATACAGCAGCGAGGTCGCGAGTTCGATCTCCATCGATTCCACGCCCTCCACCAGGTCCACCACCGGCGCGTCCTCGATCGCTGCGCCGCCCATCAACTCCGCCGCAGCCTGCGTCAAAGCCTCGCGCGTCGCCCGCTGATAGTCATTCGCCACCGCATACTTCACCAGAGTTGGAGCCGCCTTGACCTCGCGCAGCACCATTCCCTCAACGCGAGCGTCACGCGTGCCCGAGGCCGCCTCCAGCTCCTCCATCAGGGCCTTGCCGGCCTCGTGCCGCACATCCCACGAGGGTCCCATGGCCGCAGCGCGCAGCTTCTCGCCAAGTTCCCGAATTTCCGCGAACTCGCTCGTCAGCAGGCGCGAAACCTGCGTCTCGAGCGTCCGCGCATTCACAATCTGCCCCAGGGACGTATTTGTCGCCAGCGGTAGCAGGTATCGCGCCACGTCGAACGCGCGAGCCTTCAGCGTCCGCTCGTACGCGTCTGTCTTCATCTCCTCGGGCCTGGCAATCAGCTGCTTCAACGCCGCCAGCATGCCCTGGCTCACGGCGTCGTATGCCCCAAACAAGGCCGAGGCCGCAGCCGTATAGCCCGGCTCCTGATCTTCCAAGTCCGCAGGCGTAAACCAGCCGGACTTACGGAAGTCCTGGTACCGCGTTGACCGCTCCTGGCCGTCCCAACGCTGCTCGTCCACCAGGCAGATCGCCGCGAGCAGGCTCAGCCGTTCGATCGCCATCGGGATATGGGCAAGGTCGGCGATGGACCGGTGCCCATACTGGAAGTAAAATGTGTTCAGAAACTGCTCGGCACGCTGCGCGCTGATCTCCTTCAGCGACTCCTTCAGGGTCAAAGAGGAGCGCGAGTACTTTGCCATGGCATAGGCGAGCACCTCGGGGTCTGCGCCCTGCACCGCATAAACATCCGTCCCGCTCGCGTACACATCCGTCTCGTTCTTCTTCGTCGCTGCCTGTTCACTCATGGTCCAATCAGGATAGAACAAGCATGACCGACGCCTCGCAACTTGAACTCGACACAATCCTCGCGACCACCGCTCACCGGCCCTTCCCACTTCCCAGCGGCCTGTGGCGGCTGCGCCAGCGCTGGAACGACCTGCTCTTCTGCCATTGGCCGATTGCGCCGGCTGTCATCCAGAATCTTCTCCCCCCCGGTCTGGAGGTCGATACCTTCGAGGGTGAAGCGTACATCGGCGTCATCCCGTTCTGGATGGACCGGGTTCGCACGCGCATGGTCGGCAACCAAACGATCGCTGTGCCCACCACGACGGCCTTCCCGGAGCTGAATCTTCGCACCTACGTCCGTTCCCGCGTCTCCGGAGTTGCCGGGGTTTACTTCTTCTCGCTCGACTGTGCGAGTCCGCTCGCGGTCTTCGGCGCGCGCACCCTCTTTCACCTGCCCTACTTCCCTGCAAAGATGTCCCGCACCGCGCTGCCTGACCAGCAAACCCTCTACAAAAGCCACCGCCAACTGGCATCCCGACCCACCAACTACGAAGCGGTATACGGCCCACGCGAAGCGTCCAACACCGCCCAAAGTGACGCCGGCCCGGCATCAGGGCGCCCTGGCCTTACGGCTTTCCTCACCGAGCGCTACTGCCTCTTCACCCCCAGCTTCGGCCGCATGCTCATCGGACATATCCACCATCTCCCGTGGCCACTGGAGCCGGCGGAGGCCGAGATCCGCCTCAACCAGATTCCGCGCGCACACGGCATCACCCTGCGCGACACGCCACCCATCCTTCACTTCTCACGCCACCTCCAGGTGCTTCTCTGGGGGCTTGAGGCCGACAAGGCGCTCTAAGGGGTTTGCGGTGGCAACTCACGCCGTCAGGCTCTCACCAACGCCTGTCAGGTGAGTCTCACACTCATCGAAGGAGAAACCATGCCCGCCACGCCTCAGAATCTCCGCACCTCCGTCCTCGTCTGCGCTGCCCTTTTCGTCGGCTATTGCGCGCACGCGTTTCTTCATTCGCAGCTTGCCGTCGTCGAGGCTCAATCGCGCCCGTCACAGAAGCACGAAGATCCAAACAGCGAGCTCGCCTTTCAGCTCAGCGGTATCGCGAACGCCACTGCGCTGACGGTTTACAGTCCGTCCGAACACACGCTCTACGTCTACCCTGCGGTCACCCAGGGGGACTCCCACGTGTCGTGCTCATTCATGCTGCACATAGGCCGCCCGGGTGAGCCCGTCGATCGCCGAAACTGCACGCCAGGGCCGGCTTACTAGCAACATTTACCACGGACTCCTCATGCACTTCCGACCGACACGAGGCCTAATTCGTCGTATGGTTAACGTTGCACTGAAAAACATAAAAAAGTGCAGCATCCGCTACATCTGCAGGAGTTCGCTTCCGTTGCCCTCGACATCGCCCCGCATCGCCCTCGTCACCGGAGCCTCCCAAGGCATCGGCCGCGCCACCGCCCTCCGCCTCGCCGCCGCCGGCTATCACGTCGCACTCGCTGCTCGCTCACTCGACAAGCTGGAAGCTGTTGCGGCTGAGATCACCGCCGCGGGCCACACCGCCTGCGCCTTCCAGCTTGACGTCGCCAGCGAAGACTCCATCAAAGCCTGCACAAGGGCGGTCATCGCCCACTTCGGCCGCATCGAAATCCTCGTCAACAATGCCGGCATCACCCGCGACATCCTCGCCCTGCGCATGAAACGCCACGACTGGGACGACGTCCTCACCACCAATCTCACCGGCGCGTTCCTGCTTTCGCAGGCCTGCATCTCCACCATGCTGAAATCACGCTGGGGACGCATCATCAACATCACCTCCGTCGTCGGACAGACAGGACAGGCTGGTCAGGCCAACTACGCGGCCTCGAAGGCCGGCCTCATCGGTCTGACGAAGTCGCTCGCCCGTGAACTCGCGACGCGCGCCATCACCGTCAACGCGGTCGCGCCGGGCATGATCCAGACCGCGATGACCGATGTGCTCACCGACGATCAGAAGGCTGCGATGGCCGCGCACATTCCGCTTGGACGCCCGGGCACCGACGCCGAGATCGCCGCCGCCGTCGTCTTCCTGGCGTCCGAGGACGCAGGCTACATCACCGGGCACACGCTCGACGTCAACGGCGGCATGCACATGGCGTAGGCGCGCAGCTCCAAAGAGCGATGCGCAGAGAACGCAGTGTATCCGCAAGAATGCGATGCCCGGCTTCGCGTCCTGAGCGAATTCTTCTTCGCGTTCGCGGATTGCCCTCACCGTCCTGACGAGGGAAGATACACAGACTGTTACCTTCCGAGTTATCATCAACCTGGGTTCCTGCTACGACTTAGCTCAAGCGTTGGTTGAGGGTTTGACCCTTGGAACCAACAGCGGTACGCAAATCGAGCACTCTTCAAACTTTGCCCTTGCTTGCACCATCTGAGGACGTTACTTTACGGCTAATGAGTGACATGCAAATAGTTCCCCTAACGCAGGCGGCTCCTCCAGTGAAGTCGATCTCCAATAACATCGGCACGACGATCCGTGATTTTCGTCTCCAGCGGGGCATGTCTCAGGGAGATATCGAGAAGCGCACGGGTCTGCTCCGCTGCTATCTCTCGCGCGTTGAGAACGGCCATACGGTTCCGTCGCTCGAAACCCTTCAGAAGATTGCCGGTGCCCTCGATCTTCAGCTTTCGCAGTTCTTCGCCGAAGATCCGGTCTCGCGCGAGGTCTCCTCGCTCAACCTCTCCGAAGACGAGATCCGCTTTCTCACGCAGATCCAGCGCTACTCCGCGAACCTCTCTGAATCTGACCGCCGGCTGCTACTCGCGATGGTGCGCAAGTTTGCATCAACCGCAGTGAGCTAAGACAAGGCGTAACCAGGATGCAGAAGGATCGTGGTTACGTTTTATTTGAAGTTGGCGACCCAGTAGCCGACCAGCGCCAGCACAAACGCCGCCCCAAAGAAGACGAGACGCTGCCGCGATAGATACTTCGCCCGGCCGGCCGTCATACGCGGCACAAGACCCGGTCCAAGCGCTAGCCCGCATAAGAATCCGCCGATGTGCGCTGAGTTGTCGATGCGCACAAAGCTTCCGAGCATCGGCAAAATCGTCGAAGCACCGATGACCAGGTTGATCAGCGCAAAGCGCATCACGCTCGTGCGCAGGCGCTTCAACTCCACCCACGGAATTGGCAGCTTGCGGTTTGAAAGCAGAATAATCAGAATGCCCGCGATGCCGAAGACGGCCCCGGAAGCACCCGCACCGACCATCTGATCGAGATACTGCGCGGGCACCGTAAGGACGTCCCACCCCACCGATAGTAGATTCCCCGCGACGCCCGTCAGCACATAGACCGCGACCATTCCCCAAGGCCCCAGAAGCGGCTCGCCCAGCAGTCCCAGGTTCCATAGGCACCACATATTCGTGGCAATGTGGATCACCCCGATGTGCACGAAGATAGCTGAGAGCAGACGCCACCACTCTCCCTGGTTCAGTACCAGGCCCGCACTATTTGCGCCGAAGTGCAGCAGCTGATCCGCCGTTGGCCCCTTCACGACAGGGACGCCTTTGAGCGTCATCCACAGAAACACGGCGATGTTGATCGCGAGCAGGATGTACGTTCCCGGTGCCGATCGCGGGTCCCACTCGCTAAACTCCGGCCCATGCGTCCTGGCGATGTCGGGCGCGTGCTCGACGGAAACAGGAGTCGGCGCGCCGATGGGACGCGCATAATCAAAGTCGGGTTGATGGGGAGAAGACATCACTCAGGCGTGGCGGCGCGCGATCCTCTGCTTCAGATCCGGCGGCAAGCGCTTCACGACGACATCGCCCAGGAAACTCGGAACCGGCGTTGCAATCGCAACCAGAATCCAAAGCACCACCGAGACCACCAGGCCTGCGATTACAACCGCCCAAAGAGAGATCGTTGCGGGCATCTGGTGCAGGCGCATATGAACGGCCGGGATATCCCGGAACATCTCGATCCGATGCAACACTCCGGCTGCGAGGAGAAACGCGGCGATCGAAAGCGTCGTTACAAGCAGCAAAAGCACATCAATGGTGCGCGCCTTGGTCTGACGGCGCCGGCACTCGACGCACTCGGCCAGATGGTTCTCATAGTCGGTACGCATCTCGGGCGAGATGCTGGAGATGTCGTAGCGCCACCCGGAGAGAATTGCTCCAACGATGGGATCGGTGCAGGCTTTAGCGCTATTAGGCATAGGGTCACCCTCGATTCTATCTCGTTTGGATGGTCTGGCCCAAAGATTCGGTTCATGTGCTGCCGAACGCCGTTCATGGCCCAGGCTTGGTCTGCACAGGATCTGTGATCATAAACAGATCGGGGCTAAAGGCTCTGACTGCAACGCCAGCACAACCCTATTGCCCAGCAGGGTCATGCGGTCGCCGATCGCTCGTTCTGCTGTAATGCGTGCCAGTTCCGGTGCGTTATTCGACTCCGAAAGATGTCCCAGCACAATATACGCTGCGCCCCCGTCATAGTCCCGCTGTAAAAACTCCGCCGTCGCCTCATTCGACAGATGTCCTACCCGCGAGAGCACACGCTGCTTCACACTCCACGGATACGGCCCGTCGCGCAGCATCTCCAGATCGTGGTTCGACTCGAGCAAGAGCACGTCGATCCGCTTCAGTGCGGCCTTGACGTTCGGTGGAACGTAGCCCAGGTCGGTCGCCAGAGCCATGCGGATTCCGTCGGCTTCAAAGACAAACCCGCACGGATCGGCCGCGTCATGCGGAATCGTAAACGGTGAGATCTCGAGATCGCCGATCGAAAACTGGCGCCCGGCCTGGAAGTACTCGACCGCCGGCAAAGACGCCGGATCAGCCTTCGTCTTCCCTGCCGGCTCACAGTCAGCCTCCGGGTCGACCGGCATCTCCGCCGCATCGCGGTCGTCGGAGCGGTTTGCACATACGCTGTCCAATGCGCCGCCATCCTCCGCGGCTTCCTCGTTCTGCGGCTGATCATGCCCATAAACCGGCACAGCAGCAAGCTTCCGAGCCTTTTCCGCAGCAAGCGTGTCCAGCCATTTGGCGTAGGTCATCGTGGTCTTGGGCGTCAGCATCCGCACCCAGGCGCGATGCGTCTGCTCCGTAAAGTACACCGGGACGCCCAACCGCCGAGCCAGCACCGCCAGCCCCGCCACATGATCCACATGCTCATGCGTCACCAGGATGGCATCGAGCCTCGCGGGGTCTTCTCCGGCGATCTCCATCCGCCGAAGCAGTTCGCGGCAGCTCAGGCCCGCGTCCACCAGCACGCGTGTCCGCCCGCTCGCAATCACAGTCGAATTGCCCTTCGACCCCGAGGCCAGAACAGTCATGCGCATCTAGTTAACATACGCCAGTTGTTCGCTCTGCAAAACTGGAGTACCTCCACGGATACAGGGGATAAAGGCGAATCAGGGCGGATTGACTACCCGCCTTGATCTCGTCTGATCCTTCCTATCCCGTGTACTTCCTTGTTTATGACTTGGCCGGGTACTGCACCCCGGGAATGCCCGCCACCCGGCTTATCTCGCTCAACAGCACCGACTCCCCCGACGACTTGCCCGCGGGCACAAACGCACCATCCTCCTCACGGTTCATCCGCAGCAGGAAGACATCCGGGGTGGGCTGTTCGTTAACGACCATCACCACCTCGGCGAAGAACTTCTCGCCGCTCAGCAGTTCGATGGCGACCACGTAGTCATGCGCCCGCTCGAGCAGGTCGAGATCCTCCGGGGTCACAGCGCCCCCCGGAGCGGCGCCAGGAAGTTCACCGTCGACCGCAGTACGACCTCGTCATTCTGGTTAAACGCGAGCGTCCGCGTCCGCACAATGCCATAGTCCTTGCGTGAGGACGAGAGCCTCGCGCCGACCACCTCGATCTCCGTCCGCAGCGTATCGTTCGGCCGCACCGGCAACGTCCAGCGCATCTCTTCGACACCCGCGCCGATCATCCCGCCGAAGACCTTGATCGACTCTACCCGCAGCCGCATCACGATCGCCGCGGTGAGCCAACCCGAAGCCGCGAGCCCTTTGAAGAACGAGCCTTCGCCGGCCGCTTCATCCAGGTGAAACGGTTGCGGATCGTACTTGTGTGCAAACTCCTTGATCTCTTCGGCGCCTACGCGAATTGACCCGGCAGAGTTGATCTTCTGCCCAATATAGAAATCCTCAAAGTACATCTCTTGCGCCATCGGTCCCGAGCCCTCAATCCCTCTATCCTAGCCCACCACGCGCAGCGTCCAAAACCCACGAAGTGGTCCCCGCCCGCGACAAGGATGTCCTGCATTTGCTCTTAGTACCTATAGAAACCACGGCCCGACTTCCGTCCCAACCATCCCGCATCCACCATCCTGACCAGCAGAGGGCAAGGCGCGTACTTCGCAGAGCCCAGCCCCTCAACCAGGACGCGCATAATGTCGACGCATACATCCAGGCCGATAAAGTCAGCCAGCGTCAGCGGCCCCATCGGATGCGCCATGCCTTCGCGGAAGATCACATCTACAGCCTCAGCGTTCGCAACGCCCTCCATCACGGCGTAACAAGCCTCGTTAATCAGCGGCATCAGCACCCGGTTTGATACAAAACCCGCCGCATCGTTCACCTCGACCGGCAGCTTGCCCACCTGCTCGGCCATTGCTTTCACCCGCGCATACGTCTCGTCGCTGGTCTGCAGACCGCGAATCACCTCCACCAGCCGCATCACCGGCACGGGATTGAAGAAATGCATCCCGATCACCTGCCCTGGCCGCTTCGTCAGCCCCGCAAGCTTCGTAATCGAGATTGAGCTTGTATTCGAGGCCAGCAATGCGTCTGGCGGCAGGATCTCGTCGAGCCGGCGAAACACCTCGGCCTTCACCACAAACCTCTCGGTCGCGGCCTCGACGGCCAACCCACACCCACCCAGATCGTCCAACGACGCCGTGATCTTCACTCTTCCCAACGCCGCGTCAGCCTCCTCGTTGGTCAGCTTCCCTTTGCTGACCTCGCGCGCCAGGTTTGCCTTGATCGTTACCAAGCCGGCTTGCCCGGTCGCGGCCGAAACGTCCGCCATCCACACGTCAAAACCAGCCTTGGCAAAGACATGGGCGATCCCATTCCCCATCGTCCCCGCACCCACAACCCCAACCATCTTTTCCATCGATCCCCCAAGCTGCTTCTACGGCAGCTGCAACAAAAGCACGGTAATATTGTCGCCGCCGCCCGCATCATTGGCTTCGTTCACCAGGACCTTCGACAACGCCTCAAGATTCACCCTGCCATCCGAAGCCTTCGAAACGGCCCGCGAGAACGCCTGTGCAATCTGTCCTTCGCTCAACTCCCGCGTCAGCCCATCCGAGGCCAGCAGGTAGATATCCCCGCTCTGTGGCTCCAGTTGTGAGATCTCCGGCTCCACCACCGCGTGCGACCCAACGGCCCGCGTGATGATGTTTCGCATCGGGTGATGCTCCGCCTCATCTGCCGTGATCTCGCCCAACCGCATCTGTTCCTCGACGAGGCTATGATCGTTCGTCAGCCGGTGCAGCGAGCCGCACCGATACCGATAGCAGCGGCTGTCTCCCACATGCGCCAGCGTCAATGACGGCCGCTCCACCGTGGCAGGCGAGACCTCGAGCAGCAAACCCACCAGCGTCGTGCCCATGCCATGCAGCTGCGGAGATTGACGCGAATGCTCGAATACCGCTTTATTCGCCGCGTGAATCGCCAGGTCCAGCCTGACGTCCGGCGTGGGCCGCCGCGCCGCCTGATCCTTCGGTGGCTCCAGAGCCTTCAGGAACGTCTGCGCCGCCACTCGGCTCGCGACCTCGCCGGCCGCCGCGCCGCCCATGCCGTCGCACACCACGAATGCTCCGTGCTCCGTCGACGAGGCGCAGGCGTCCTCGTTGTTCTTACGAACTCGGCCTGGGTGGGTCAACATCGCGCAGCGAAAGGGATAGAAGTTCATTGGTGTTTGCGCAGAGCGCTGCCGAGAACGATACACGGCGCCTACCGCTCGGCGAAACATGCCCATCGCTTCAGTGTAGCGAAATCGAGACCCCGGTCTGGTCAATCCGGTACGATTCCATCCATGAACCGTATCCTGCTCGGCGACAACCTGGCCATCTTGAAGACCTTGCCCGCCGCATCTGCCGACCTGATCTACATCGACCCACCCTTCAACACCGGCACGACCCAGACGCGTCCCCGCCTCAAGACGATCCGCGACGAAGCGGGCGACCGCACAGGCTTCGGCGGGCACCGCTATCGCACCGAGCGCAGCGAGTCACTTGCGCCCCGGTACGCCGACCACTTCGACGACTTCCTCGCCTTCCTCAGGCCTCGCCTCAAACAAGCCCACCGCATCCTCGCCCCGCATGGCTCGCTCTTCTTCCATATCGACCCGCGGGAGGTTCACTACTGCAAGGTGCTGCTCGACAAGATCTTTACCCGCGCCTGCTTCCAGAACGAGATCATCTGGGCCTACGACTACGGCGCCCGCGCCACGAAACGCTGGCCCGCCAAGCACGACAACATCCTCTGGTATACCAAGCATCCCACCCGCTACACCTTCAACCTCACCGCGACCGACCGCATCCCCTACATGGCTCCCGGCCTGGTGGGAGCCACGAAGGCCGCGCGCGGCAAGACCCCCACCGACGTCTGGTGGCACACAATCGTCTCCCCTACAGGCAAGGAAAAGACCGGCTACCCGACGCAGAAGCCGCTCGGCGTCCTCGAACGGATCATCCGCGTTCACTCAAACCCCGGCGACCACGTGCTCGACTTCTTCGCAGGCTCCGGCACCGCCGGCCTCGCCGCGGCGCGCAACGAACGCACCTATACCCTCATCGACCAATCCCCCGAAGCCATCGCCATCATGCAGAAGCGCCTCGCGCTCTGAAAGCAAATCACAGAGAAAACAGACCGACAAGAGGGTTCACAGAGAACTGCTGTGAGCGAAGCTCTTTGTTCATCCCGGCCGCCTAAGCGCCTTTATCCAACTCCTCTGTCGCCAGATCACCCCGGTAGACGTCCACTGGCGTCTTCGCCCCGGAAACATAGATCGTCGGCGACATGATCTTCGTTCCCACTCCAGGGGCGCCGCGCGGTACAACGCTGAGTACTCCAATCTGGGCATCCACGCTGACCGACGTGACAAGATTTCTAACCTCGGTCGGGTCCGCATCCAGCACCGTCACCTGTTGAAAGCTTGACTCCAATCGATTCAGCCAATTGCTCAGGTCCTGCATCGTCAGGCTTCCTGGCGCAGTCACCGTTCCTGCCATCTCGCTATCCTCCAAATTGCCGCTCTTCTAGCGCGCAGTTGCCGTTTTAACTGCCGCCGTCAAAGCCGCCAGCTTCGCATTGTCATTCCTGGTCGCGATGATCGCGAGCTTGTACGCCGCCAGCAACTCAGCCGGCGAAGCGCCCGATGCATAAGAGATTTGGGCTGCCGTCAAGATCTTCTGCAACGTCTCCGTCGCCTGGGTTACTGCCGCCGTGTCGCCCGAAGCAAGCTGCTTCGACAGCCTTGTGTACACAGCCTGGTTGCTCTCCGAACTTCTTGCCTGCTCCGGCGTGGTTGCGGCCAACTCTCCGACCACCATCTGCAGATTGTCGTCCGCCGCAACCGCTGCGCTCCCAGTCTTACTCGCGATATCCACCAGCGCCGAGGGAAGCGTCCCGGCATAGTAGTAGTTCACCAGGTCGCCCCACGCCGACTCCAGCGGATAGCTCGCCACATCCCGGTTAGCCGCGCTCAGCAGCATCTGCGCCTGCAGCGTCTTGCGCGAGGCGCGCATCTGCGAGATCAGCGACTCAGTCGTCTTCTGCTCGAAGTAATTCTTGTCATACGAAAGCCGCGTTCCCTGCAAAGCCGTCGAGGTCGCTGTCAGAATGTCTTTGACTGCCGAGGCCCCAACGATGGTCGCTGCCGCCGTCAGGCCGAGGTTCGCCGCATCGCCGGCTGTCTGCACGCCTGCCCGCCGCATGCTCATCTGCAATTCAAACTTGCCGTACGCATTGTCAATCTGCGCCATTGTGCGAAAGACGACCTGGTTCCGCCTAGTCTTTGCGAGATCCATCGAACCCGCATCGACTGCGTCCTGGTACGCCTTCACATCCTGATTGAACTGCGTCGCCGAGTAATTGATGGGCGCCGCTGAAGAGAGCGACTGCGGCATCTTTGGCGCAACGCGAAGACACCCTGTCGATCCAGCACAGAGCGCCGTTCCCACTCCGGCGAAGACAATAAGGCGCGCCCAACGACCCATGGTTCGCTCCACAACAAGATTGTTCGGATGGCCCACCCATCATCCGTGCCGATCCCCTTGCTGTCAAGCAGCATTTCGCGCATCAGGCCAGATTCCCGAGCGCCTGAGTCGCACCGTCAGGTATTCTGCGGCGCGACCGACTTGAACCCCGTCGGCACATACCGCGTCGACAGCTTGCCGCCCGCGATCGTCACGACCGTAAAGCCCTCCGGCGTCCCCATCCGTATGCCATGCCACCAGTTGCCGCAGACGGCTCCCGAGGTCAGGTACGGCACGCCGTGCCACACCACCTCTTCGTTCACGTGGGTATGCCCCTGCAGCACTGCCAGGACGTTATGCCCTTCGAAGAGCTTAATCGCTGCCGGCCCGTTCACAAATCCGTTTCCGTGCGCAGCCTGCGGGGTTGGGATGGTGTAGCTCGGCAGCGCCGTCACGAGCGGGATGTGAGTCACGACGACGATCGGCTGCCCCGTGGGAACGCCGGCAAGCTCCTTGCCAAGCCAGGCAAGCTGATCGTCGTCCATCCGAGCCTCGTAGAAGCGATCCGGGGTAATTCCGATCGAATCCAGGATGACGAAGTGCACGCCCTTGTGCTCGAACGAGTAGTAGGTCGGGCCGAAGCGATCCGCGTACATCTTCTTGCCATACGCGGGGTCGGTGGTCGGCACGCCGCTCGCGGTGTAGACGCCGAAGCAGTCATGGTTGCCAATCGTATGGTGCACCTTCAGACCGAGATCCTGCTCCGTCTTGCCGTACTGATCGAATAGCTGTGTGGCCCTATCCTTCGACACCCCCAATGCGTCGAAGACATGGTCTCCACCCTGGATCGCGAAGTCGGCCTTGATCTTTCGAGCCTCCTGCATCGCAAGGTCGGTGCCGTGGACACCTTCCAGTTCCGGCTGTTCGTGGCAATCCGTCAGAAAGATGAAGCTGAACTCGTTAGCCGGCCCTGCACCAAACGCACGATCACCCCACGGCAGAGCCGCTGCAGCCGCCGTACCACCCATCATCGAAAGAAAACCGCGCCGATTCATCCCGCTCATCTCGCCATCCTAATTCGTCGGAACAAAACAGTCGTTACAGCCCCGGATAAAATCAAATTATGCGCAACACGATCTTCCGCTTCCTCATCGCCGCGCTCACCCTTGCCGGCATGACCGTCAGCGTACTTGCCCTGCACGTCCACAACATGGCGCCGGGCGAGGCTCCTCCCTGCGCGGTTGACGACCACTTCGACTGCGGAGCCGTCAACCATTCGCGCTTCGCCGTCTTCCCGCCCAAGACCTTTGACGAAGATGCCACCAGCCACAAGCTGCACATTCCGGTCGCGACCATCGGGATCGTCGGCTATGCGGCGATGTTTCTTGCCGCAGCCTTTGGCCGCTGGTGGCTCCTGCTGCAACTGGCGGAGATCGGTTTCGGCGCAGCCTGTTTCCTCACCTATCTGGAAGCCTTTGTCATCGAAAAATGGTGCATCTACTGTCTCTGGTCCCAGGGCATCGTGACCGCGATCGTCCTGGCAACCTTCGCCGCCCTCATCCTCCACCGGCGCGCAGCGCTCCCACTCCACGAAGTGGCGCCGGTCCGGCGCTAGGACGCACTTGTAGTTGTATCTAAGGAAGAACATGCCCATCAGCCCCGAACAAGCTCTCGACTGCTTCGCCTCCGACGACCTCATCGGCATCGGCATGGAGGCCGACTCCGTCCGCCGGCGCCTTCACCCTGAGTCCGTGGTCACCTATACCGTCGATGCCCTCATCGACCCCGCCGCGCCCATGCTGCCCCAGGTTGAAGCCGCCGCGGAGGGTGGAGCGACCGGCATCATCCTGCGCACGCCGGTGTACCTTGACCTCTCAGAGCTCGAGTCCGTGATTGTTTCCATACGCCAGGCCAACCCCTCGCTCCGCATCCAGGCGCTCTCCGCTGCCGAGATCCTGACCCTCGCCCAGAGCGCCAACTCGACCGCGGAGGACGTCCTCGCACGCCTCGAGACCGCCGGCCTCGATATCCTCCCCGGCACCGGCGCTCTGCCCACGGACTCGGCGGCCTGGCTCGCCGTCCACCGTGCGGCCCACAACGCCGGCATCCTTACTACCGCCGGAATGTTCTTTGGCTCCGGCGAATCCATGCCGCAGCGCGTCGCCTTCCTCGAAGCTCTCCGCACTCTCCAGTCGGAGACCAATGGCTTTCTCGCCTTCACCCTGACTTCCGCACCGTCGGCCACAGGTCGCGATCTCGACGATCCAACCGCCGTCGAGTACCTCAAGACGCTCGCCATCTGCCGCATGGTTCTCGAGAACATCCCGCACATCCAGACCAGCGCGCACCACCAGGGACTCAAGGTGCTGCAGATGAGCCTCCGCTTCGGCGGCAACGATGCCGGCTCCGTCTACCCGATCGCCGTCTCCAAGCACTCGCAGGATGCGTCGGAGGAGGAGGTTCGCCGCATCATCCGCGACGCCGGCTTCCGCCCCGCGCAGCGCGACACCCTTTACCGCACCCTGTTTCTGAACTAGGCTTACCTTAAAGGGATGGTCCAGTCGATGAACACGCTACCCGAACCCGAGATCTGGTCCAACAAGACGATTGCGGAGTTCCTTTTGAACCATGCGATGGGCGAAGAGGATTACCGCGAAGCCTTCGCGGAGGTCCTTGCAATGGGGATACACCCCACCTCCCTGAATCCCGCTCACGTCGTCATCGGTGACAGACCTTGGAGGCATTCAGAGCTTCACCTCCAGACCATCCGCGCCAAGCAAACTTCGTGACCGCCCCTCTGCGCGCCTTCGTCGACTCGAACGTCCTATTTTCTGCTGCGAGAAAGCGCCCCAATCGCTTCGAGGCCCTATGGACCTTACCCGGAGTAGAGATTCTGACGTCCCAGGACTCCATCGGTGAAGTGAGCAGGAACCTGTGGCAGTTGATCTACGTCATTCATCTCGTATCCGAAGCGCCGCAAGCGGTCATCGAATCAATCGTCGAGCTCCCCGCGAAAGACCAACCTATCCAAGCCTCAGCCATCGCTGCGAAAGCTGACATCCTCATCACCGGCGACAAGCGCCACTTTGCCATCTACTATGGCAAGCAGGTACATGGAGTCCTCATCGGACTCCCTGAGACCTTCCGAGAAAGGTACCCTGCCCACTCTCCGTGGGACTAATACGCATGATTTTGCCGACGACAACCTTCAACAGCCTCGCCGGTCTGGCGTTGCTGCTCCTCGCCCCCAAGGGCCTGGGCCACTACTGGCGCTCCCACTACGCCGACAAGACCTTCGAGCATCTTTATCAGCTCACCGCCTTCGACTACTGGCTGCTCACCCCTTACTTCATCGTGATGGTCATCCTCGCGTTTTACGGGATCCATCGCTACCAACTCGTCTGGCTCTACTACCGCAACAAGAAGAACGCCGCCAAGTGGAGTGAATCGCCCGCGCGCTTTGCCGAGGGCGAACTCCCCTTCGTCACCATCCAGCTCCCAATCTATAACGAGCAGTTCGTTATCGGCCGCCTGATCGACGCCTGCTGCCGGCTCGACTATCCACGCGACCGCTTCGAGATCCAGGTTCTCGACGACTCCACCGACGAGACCACACAGGTAGCCGAGCAGATCGTCGCCCGCTACGCCAACGGCTTCTCCGGCATGGACCCGCAGCCGATTATCTATATTCACCGTGAAAACCGCTACGGCTTCAAGGCCGGTGCTCTCGATGCCGGCCTCAACACCGCGCGCGGAGAGTTTGTTGCCATCTTCGACGCCGACTTCGTCCCCCCGCGCGAGTGGATCATGAAGGTCATCCACCACTTCGCCGAGCCCGGCATCGGCATGGTCCAAACCCGCTGGACCCACCTGAATCGCAACTACAGCTTCCTCACCCAGGTCGAAGCCATCCTGCTCGACGGGCACTTCGTGCTCGAACACGGCGGACGCAGCCGAGCCGGCGTCTTCTTCAACTTCAACGGCACAGCCGGAATGTGGCGGCGCAAGATCATCGCCGAAGCCGGCGGCTGGCAGCACGATACCCTCACCGAAGACACCGACCTCAGCTACCGCGCGCAGCTTATCGGCTGGAAGTTCAAGTATCTTCAGGATGTCGAGTGCCCGGCGGAGCTTCCCATCGAGATGACCGCCTTCAAAACCCAGCAGGCACGCTGGGCCAAAGGCCTCGTACAGACCGGCAAGAAGATCCTGCCGCGCATTCTTAAGTCCGATGCGCCCTTCCACACCAAGCTCGAGGCCTGGTACCACCTCACCGCCAATCTCAGCTATCCGCTGATGATCGTGCTCTCGACCCTCCTCCTGCCTGCGATGATCATCCGCAGCTACCAGGGCTGGATCCAGATGATGCTGATCGATTTCCCGCTTTTCATGGCGAGCACCATGTCGGTCTCGTCCTTCTACCTGGTCAGCCAGAAGGAGCTCTACCCGCGTCGCTGGTACAGGACGTTCATCTACCTGCCGTGCCTGATGGCGCTCGGTGTCGGCCTGACCGTCACCAACACCAAAGCCGTGATGGAAGCCCTCTTCGGCATCAAGTCGGCCTTCGCGCGCACCCCGAAGTTTGCCGTCAAGAAGAAGGGCGAGAAAAGCCAGGCGACTAAGTACCGCAAGCGCCTGGGCTTCATCCCCATCATCGAGCTCGCCATCGGCAGCTACTTTGCCTTCACGGTCTGGTACGCCTGCAGCACGGAGAACTACTTTACTGTCCCGTTTCTGCTGCTGTTCGTCTTCGGCTACTGGTACACCGGCCTGCTCAGCCTCTTTCAGGGACGCTTCGACCGCTTCAAACCCACAGCCGAACCCCACGAAAAGCCCTACCCGGTCGGCGTCTAGGCTCTGCAGGGCTGGCGTCACAGGGGCCTGAGGAGTTGGTCGCGGCTAAGCTGTGGCCCCCTGCGACACGACGCCATTCCTCGCAGTCTGCACTCCCGGTCACCAAACCCTGGAACGCTTGATCCGCAAAGAAGAGGCCCGGCAGTGACGCCGGGCCTTCTATTCTGCAACTTGCTAATGTTAGAACTGAATGCCGACCTTGATCGGAATGTAGGTGGTTCGGTTGCTGTTCGCAGGGAAGGCGTTATTCGGATCTGCATTCGCAGGCCCGGAGACCACTCCGGTCGTGGGGTCATACACGTAACCGTAGCGCTGTGAGTTTGCGACGAAGACGTAACGCGCTTCGGCGAAGAACCTCTCGTCGGCAAAGCGCGAGAACTTGTACGTCAGCCCGAAGCCGCCGTTGAACCCCGGTGCATTCGACGAGTAATGGTCAATGACAGCGTTCTCCTCGACCTCCTCGCAGAAGTAGTAGCAGACCTCGCCCGTCTCAGGCGTCGTGAAGTTCGTCACCTTGTGGTAAAAACCTACGCCGCCAACCACATAGGCTCCCACCTTGTCGCCCTGGATGAACGTGTACTGGGGATCAATCGTGAACGACCACACGTGGTTGCTTCCATCGAGCGAGCCGAGGCAATTTCCCGCCGCCCCGGAGCAGCCATCGTTATAGAGGCTCAACTGGTTATCCAGGGTCCGTCCGTTGATGCCGAAGTGATCGTAGTCAAACTGAAGCAAAACAGCGAAGTGCTTGTTGAAACGACGACCGCCACCAACCGAGAAGCCATAGCTCGTATTGAAATAGTGGTACGTATCACCTGTCGGCAGCGTCAACCCGACACCCGCCTCGAATGCCCACTTGCTCGACCCATCCGAGTTGTGCGAGCTGTCGTTGTACCGCGGACGCCCGTAACGGCGGCGAGGAGGCGGCTGCATCGCCGGGTCGAGGCCCGGGAAGGTCAGTGACGCGGGATCCGCAGCGGTCGCGTCTTCCGGCGAAAGCGAATCGGACGAAGAGCTATAGTCGACACCGGCCAGCGACGCAAGATCCATCGGACGCGAGGTGAGCCCGGCGAGCAAAGGCGCGGGGGCCGCAACGGCGGTCGTCGGCTGCACGACCTGTTGGGCGTGCGCTCCCAGTGTCAGAGCGCCGGCAACAGCCGCCAGGGCGGCGCCGCGAAACATGAAAGAGGAGGGGCGAAACGAATCAAAATTAAAGCTTGGCATCTTTTGGAACTCCCTGAAAGTGCTGCATCTTCTGACGGTTAACCCGGCGAAAAGACTCTTGTTGCGGTAGGACGCTGAAACTTTGTCACAGGTCTAGTATTCACCAAAAGCCAGGCCCCGGATCGCTCCGGGGCCTGGCCTTTCTTACACCTCCACAACATACATCAGACGACCAGCGCTCTAGTGAATATCGAACTGCTCCGGATGCAAACTCGGGTCGCTCTTCACCAGGATTGTCTTGCCGCACATCTCTTCCATCTCCTGCAGCCAGTGGGTGCTCGGCGCCTTCAACTGCTTGACGACATCCGGATGCACACGCAGCATCACATCGCCGCGGTCCATGTGCTTCGACATCTTCCGCATCTCGACGTAGATATCGTTGCACACCGTTACCGGCGACTTGACCATGCCCGTACCCTGGCAGACGCCGCAGGTGGTCGAAAGCGTGCGCTCAAGCGACTGCTTCACCCGCTTGCGCGTAATCGCGACCAGGCCGAAGTCGTTGAACTGCAGCACCTTCGACGGCGCGCGATCAAGCTTCAGCTCATCTTCGAGCGCCATCATCACCTTGTTGCGATTCTTGCGCTCATCCATGTCGATGAAGTCGATGATGATGATGCCGCCGAGGTCGCGCAGACGAATCTGCCGCACGATCTCGGGGATCGCATCGAGGTTCGTCTTGACGATCGTGTCTTCAAGCCGCGCGGTCTTGCCGACATACTTGCCGGTGTTGATATCGATCGCGACCAGCGCCTCGGTCTGGTTGATCACAATCGATCCACCCGACTTCAGCCACACCTTCGACCGCAGTGCCTTGTTGATCTCTTCGGTGATGCCGAACTGCTCGAAGAGCGGCGTCTCCTTCGTGTAGAGCTTCACCCGCCGAATCAAGCTCGGCTGGAAGCGCTGCAGGAAGCGCAACACGCGCTCATACTCGGTCTCCGTATCGACCCAGATGGCCGAGAAGGTATCGGTAACCTGGTCACGCAGCACGCGCTCAATCAGGTTGAGATCGTGGTAGATCAGGGCCGGCGACTTCGACGACTCCGACCGCGTCTTGATATCCGCCCAAAGGTTGAGCAGGAAGCGGAGGTCGGAACGGAGTTCCTCTTCGCTCGCGCCGGCAGCCGCCGTACGCACGATGAATCCGCCCTGCGCATCGCCCTTTTCGGAGAGCAGAATCTCCTTCAACCGGCGGCGCTCGCCGTCAGACTCGATCTTGCGCGAGACCCCGGTGTGCGAGACCGTCGGCATAAACACCAGGAAGCGTCCGGGAAGGGCGATGTGCGACGTGATGCGCGCGCCCTTCTTGGCGATTGGCTCCTTGGCGATCTGCACCAGGATCTCCTGCCCAGGCTTCAACAAGTCGGAGATAGCAGGCAGGTTCGTTGCCTGCATCGACTGCCGTCCACGTCCGTCATGTCGTCCGCGATCCGTAGAGCCCGAACTCGAGCTGCGTTCGCCCGATGCTGGTCGCCGATCGCGCCCGCCACGTCCGTCACGACGCGAGTCCCGCCCGCGCCCGCGCTCACGGTCGCCTCGACCCTCACGCCGCGGCTCGCGGCCGGCCGTCTTCGTGGACTCGGAGCCCTCCGCTACCTCGCGAGGCAACGCATCCTCAAACACGCCGCCCGGCTCGCCCAACTCGCCATTCTCGAGCTCGGACTCGTTGCCGATCTCACCAAAGCCGACTTCATCGCCCGCTTCTTCTTCGTCCGCATCTTCCGACTCGAAGTCCTGGTCTTCCTCGAGGAAGTCCTCCTCGAAGTCTTCCTCATCGTCTTCCTCGTCGAGAACTGGCTCCGTCCGCGTGCGCTGGTCGATCGACATCTCGCGGATCATTGTCCCGAGATCCGCCGCGTTCTCCAGCGTCTCCTGCTCCTGCTGCTCGAACTCCGCAGCCGAGTGGGCATCAATCGCATGAATCACACCGGCATCGTCGTCCTCCTCGAGCACCTCTTCCTCGAGCAGACCGGAACCTGGCTCGAAGGAAGGTGCAGCGGGCATCATTGGTACAGGGGCGGGAGCAATCCCGTCTACGACAACCGCTTCATGTTCGATCGGCGAGCTTGGCTCAGCGTGTTCGTACGCCGGAAGCTCGCGCTCACTCACCGCAGCGGGCTCCGAGTGCATGTTGCCGGTGTCGGAGATCGAGGTCATCTCGTGCATCTCGACGGCAGGCTCGGAATGGGCCTCGTGGTGCAACTCGTGCACCAGTTCGACCGGAACCTCGACCGCGGGAACAAACTCCGGCTCCGGCCGCAACTCAGCAGTTTCTTGAATAGCCGGTTCGTCAAGCACTGGGGCGGACTGGCGGAACTCGCGCGGCGGCACCGGGTCGACGCGGTACGAGGCCGAAGCCTCTTCCGGCTCATACTCCAACACCGGCACCTCGACCGCCGGGATCACCTCGGGCGTCTCGACCGAAGGTCCTGCCGCAAAAGTCGGCTCGTCGACCATAGGCGGAGCTTCCACAACCTCAAGCGCCTCAACCGGGAACGGCGGCGGCGGAACAAACGTCGAGTTCATCGGCGTGACCGAATGACTGGCTGCCGCATGCTCGGGATCGCTCAGATAGGCCGGGGCTTCCATAGCCGAAGCGGGCTCGGTGACCTGGACATCCGGCGTCTGCTTGAACTCATGACGCGGCCCACGGTCGGAGCGATCGCCCCGGCCGCGATCCCGATCTCCACGACCACGGTCGCGATCTCCGCGGCCTTCACGACCACGCGACTCGCGCGGCGCATCGTTCCGGTAGGGGGCCGGAGCACCCGTGCGCGGGCGCAACGTCTCACCCGGCAACACAAGTCCGCCATCCCAACCCTCGGCGACAAACTCTGAAACCGGGGCTGCAGCGGGCGCAGCCGGCGTTTCCGCAGCCTGCCCCTCGCTCGAAGCACGGTACTTTGAAAGCGACTCACCCGGTAGAATCACAGGCTCGAGCGGCGCCTCCATCTCCGGCTCGACGCCGTACTGTGTCTCGTCCTTATCGACCTTGTAGAGGCTGGTCGAAGGCGCAAAACCGCGCGGCACACGGGGCGCACCCGCCGGCCCACGATCACGACGCCCGCGATCTCCACGATCGTTCCTGTCTCCACGCCCACCGCGGTCGCCACGATCACTCCGTGGCCCACGATCCCCGCGATCCGCAGAGGGGATACGCTCCTGGAAGGCCGCCTGCTCGGAGACCGTCGGCAAGGTCGCCGCTGCCTCGAAGATCGACTCATCCAACTCGTTGGCTCCCGGCTCAAACTCCACCGGCTCCGAGGCATACGCATCGGCCACCGGCCCGGTGGCCGAATTCTCATTCGCAACCAGCACCGCACCCTCGGGCCGCGTCCCGCGATTACCGCGGCGTCCGCGACGTCCGCGCCAGCGACGGCTGCCATCGGCTCCGGGCAGGCCCTCGCCTACTTCATCATGGCTGTCCGGAATCGAGATATTGCCAGCAATCGGAGCTGCCGCTTCAGCAATCGGCGCACGCTCAACCTCTGCGCGTGGTGTACGCACGTCGTCCGGCTTGGCATCGCGATTTCCCCCGCGATTTCCGCGATTGCGCCCACCCCGGCGGCCACGATCGCGATCTCCGCGATCGGTCCGCTCCGGGCGCTCGCCCTCAATCACCGGCCGCGAAGGATCGAGCCCGGAGACTGCCTGCACAAAAAGATCCGAATCGCTGGGCTCGGCCAAACGCGGCTGAGCCTCGCGGCCTCCGCGATCACCCCGTCCATTGCGTTCCGCACCGCGATCGTTATTTGCGTTGCGTGGACGTCCGGCATCGCCAGAGTTGGCGCTGGCTTCGAAGTCGGCCGTATCACCGGCCTCTTCCATAAAGTCTGTGATGTAGAGGAACGCATCGCGCTCGAGGCCGATATCCACGAACGAAGACTGCATGCCCGGAAGCACGCGCGTCACGCGGCCGTTATAAATCGAACCGGCCAGCGTGTATTCGTTCTCGCGCTCGTAGTAAATCTCCGCGAGTGCGTCGTTTTCGACAATGGCAAGCCGCGTCTCATGCGGCGTAGAAGAGATATAAATTTCTTTCGACATGCTTTGTTCTGCTCTTTCTGCCGGGCTCCTTGGAGCGCGCGGCGGGCAGACACGGCGAAAGTTCGGGGGCTGTCCCAGCGATGCGAGATCGTTCTCTAGGTGCTGCCCACCAAAAACACGGACGGGATGCGGGATGTGGAAGCTGCGGCTTCGAACTCTGTCGCGAAGCGGGAATACACTTCGGCCCGGGCGCCTGAGCCTCTCATCGGATGAGAGTTCAGACGGGGGGATTTACAGGAGACATCGGTGCCACGGGGTCTTGCTTCAAACTCTTGAACCCAAACGCGGAAGGTGACCGAGACAACCTCTGTCAGAGGCGGGGCCGTTTGCCTTCCGTATGTGTTCATTCCCAATCCTGTCCGGCCTTCGGAGTCGAACTCATGCCTGGCCGGCCTTATCTGTAGATTCGAAAATCTGGTAAACGACAAACGTTCGATACAGCAAAAACTTGAAGAACCTGACTCGTTGCCGCCCGGTAGCGCCTGGCGCTCAAACGGTGCGGGGACGTGCTCCAATCGGCATCTGGCCGACCAGTCTCTTGCTATAGTATGCACCAGCCTACCCCAACTGCAGGGCGGGCTTCCCTTAAATTGTAACCTAACGTTGACCTTTATAGCGGGCTGTTCGCTGCCTGGAGCCTCCGCTTCGCCTTAGTTCACGAACCGCCGCATCCTGATATTCATCACGATCCCAAGCGCAAGAAACGTAAACAGCACCGAACTCCCGCCATAGCTCAAGAGCGGCAGCGGAATCCCCGTCACCGGCATCAGCCCCACCACCATCCCCACATTTACGGCAATCTGAAACACAAGAACCGCCACAACGCCCATGACGATCAGGCTGCCCGGCACGTCTTTCGCCGTCTGCGCATTCTGGATCAGCCGCATCAGGACGAGGAAGTAGAGCAACAGGACAACCACCGCCCCGATAAATCCATGCTCCTCGCTCAGTGCCGCGAAGATGAAGTCGGTATACGGAATGGGCAGGAAGTCTCCCTGCGTCTGCGTTCCACGATTCGTGCCCTTGCCCCAGATCCCGCCCGAACCCACGGCGATCTTCGACTGCAGAATCTGATATCCCGCACCGCGCGGGTCATTCCCTGGGTCCATAAAACTGGTCAGCCGGGCCACCTGGTATGGCTTCAGGACCTTGCCCGACTTCACCACGGCCACCCCCAGCAGCCCGAACGTCACCACCAGAATCGTCGTCTGTTTCCACGAGATCCCACCCAGAAACAGCCCGGCAAGCAGCACCGGCACATACGTCAGCGACGTGCCCAAGTCCGGCTGCGAGAGCACAAGCAGCAGAGGCACACCCACCAGCGCTCCCACTTTGAAGATGTCGCCCCAGGTGAGCGGACGCCCAGCTCGAGCCCAGAAGAAGCGTGCCACCGCCAGGATCAGCACCAGCTTCACCCACTCAGAAGGTTGAAAGTGAATTCCGCCGGGTAGCTTGATCCAGCGCCTCGCGCCCAGCACCTTCGTCCCGACCACCTTCACCGCCACCAGCGAGACGATCGAAACCGCGTACGCCCAGTTGGTGATGTCGAGCAGCCGATGGTAGTCGATCAGCGAGATCAGGAACATCAGCACCACGCCAAGAAGCAGAAACTGAATCTGCTTGTGGTCGAAGCCGTGAAACTTGGTCATCGCCGTGGCCGAACGAATCTCCAGGACGCTGAAGACCGACAGGGTCCCCAGCAGGCCCAGCAGAGGCCAATCAAAATCGCGATAAGAAGAAAACCTTTGCATCGTGTCTGTGGCTAGTCTAACGGCTTCGCGCGAGCGGAGCGTAAACCACTACTTCGCGGGATCAACCGGGGTGCTGACACCCTTGGCCGTCGGTGCCTCGCCCTTCGGAGCCTTCGTCGCCGGAGCCTCCGGCTTTCCCGCGTCATCGCTCGCCGGCGCAGCCTCCGCCGGAACCGTCGGCGTGATCGGGGCGTCCGCAATCTTCAGATTGTGCTCGGCCTTCCTTTGCTTGGTCACGAACGCGTCGATGATCTGGGACGCCAGCTTCGCCGAGTTATTCCCCCAGTAACCATGCTCCCAAAGCACCGCCACGACAATGTCCGGATTGCGACGTGGCGTCATCCCGACGAACCACGCATTCGGCAGCGTCGCTTTATTGCTGCTGTTCTTCTGCCGTCCGCTCACGATGTCGGCAGTACCCGTCTTGCCCGCGAAGTCAATCCCATCCAGATGCGCCGCATACGCCGTGCCAATTGGGCTGGAGGTCACGTTCGCCATCGCGTCGGTGATTATCTGCCAGTTCTCCGTCGACAGCGGAATCGTCGCGTCGCCGCTGCCCGGGAACGTGTCCTTCACCGCGCTCGCAAACTCCGCCGGCACGTCGCCCGGCATGATCACGTGCGGCCGGCGAAAGACGCCGCCGTTCGCGATGCCGCTGAGCGCACGCGCCAACTGCAGCGGAGTCGCCGTCAACGCACCCTGGCCGATGCCCACCGAGATGGTCTCCCCCGCAAACCACTTCTCGTGATAATTCTTCAACTTCCACTCTTCCGAAGGCACCGTACCCGAGACTTCGTCGGGTAGATCGATACCCGTCTTCTGTCCCAGGCCGACCGCATGCGCATACTGCGCAATCTTCTCGATCCCAAGCCGGTTCGCCAGCGTGTAGTAGAACGTGTCGCAGGAGTATGGAATCGCGTTATAGATCGTCACCGAACCATGGTGAAGATCGCAATGATAGAAGTGCCCAAAGAAGGAGGCGCCACCCTCGCAGTCCACCTTAAGATTCTGCGCGATGCCCTCCTGCAGCCCAGCCACCGACATGATGATCTTGAACGTACTGCCCGGCGCCAGTTGCGCCTGGATGGATTTGTTCAACAGAGGATGGTTCGGATCATCCAGAATCTGCGACCAGTACCCCTTGGTCAGCTTCACCGAAAACTGGTTCGGATCGTAGCTCGGCCGCGAAACCATCGCCAGGATCTCGCCGTTATGCGGGTCCATTGCGACAATCGCGCCGTTCTTGCCCTCAAGCGCCTGCTCCGCAACCCTCTGCAGGTCAAGGTCGATCGTCAGGTGAAGATCCTTGCCAGGTGTCGCGAGCTCCTGGCCCAGCACGCCCACTTCCTTGCCGTGCGAGTTCACGATCACATCGCGCGAGCCATTAACCCCGCGCAGCAACCCGTCGTACGTCTCCTCGACACCCGATTTGCCCACCACGTCGCCCGGCTCGTACGCCGCATAGCGCGGATCGTTGTCGAGCATCTGCTCGGAGACCTCGCCCACGTAACCAATGACGTGCGCCGCAAAACCATCCTTTGGGTAGAGCCGCCGCTGCTCTTCAAGCGTCTCCAACTCCGGCAGCTCGTTCCGGTGCGCCTCGACGAACGCCTGCTCGTCCGGCGTAATATCCTGCTTCAGCGGAATGCGCTGGTAGCGCGGGGCGCTGCCGAAGTGCCTGAGCGTCGCCTGCAGCTGTTCGATCGGGATGTGCAGACCCTCCGCAATCAGAGGCAAATCCACCGAAGGATCCTTGATCTGGTCCCGCAACAGATAACACGTGGTCGAAGGATAGTTATCGACCAGCAAACGCCCTTCCCGGTCGAAGATGCGTCCCCGCGGCGCCAGCACCGGCACCTTGCGGATGCGATTCTGCTCTGCCTGCACCCGGTAATTATCCGCACCCAGCACCTGCAGATTCCAAAGCCCGAGCGTCAGCGCAGCCAGGATGCCGACAACAACATACTGCGCAGCCGCCAACTTCCCAGGCGATAGCTTCTCTTCGCGGCCGATCAACGGACTAGGGGCATCAGGGATCATCAGACAGCTTTGCCTTCCCTCTTTATTGTAGCGACGTTCCAATCAAACGCAGCAAATCAGGGCTCGGCCACGACAAGATGGAGCCGCGTCATCTTCCATAACGGCTTAGTCCGAATCGGGAAGCCGAGCTCGACTCCAGATCGGTGACTAATCCCGCAGCTTGAACCGATCCAGGAACAGAAATACCGGGATTGCCACCGCTGTATTGATCGCCGCGCGAATCACCTCATGCAACCACAGCAGGTGCAGTTCCTGGTTCCCCAGCATCACTCGGTTGATGACAAAGAGCATCACCGACTGCAACATCGAAAATCCAAAGATCATCAGCACCCGCGTCACCAGGTTCTCGACATCCACCTGCACCCCGATGCTCGACGCGATGTACCCGATCACCGACTTCGCGATGCCATTGATTCCAATCGGCTGCCCGGTCAGCGCGTCCTGCACCAGGCCGATCGCCGCCCCCGTCAGCGCACCAATAATCGGATTTCGCCGCGCCACGGCAAAGAAGATCACCGCCAGCAGCGGAAGATCCAGAATCAGAAAGCGCGGAAAGATCTTCGGCACGTACGCCTGCAGCAAGATGAACAGCAGCGGAACGGCGATCGCCACTAACGGACTAAACCGGTACTCTTCGAGCTCCCGCCGCGATGTGTAGCTATGGTCTGGCATCGTTTCCTTGTCTACTGCGGTGGCTGCGGGGGCGAAGACGTGCCTGGAGTCGAGCCTCCGGGCTGCAAATCGCTCGCCGGCGGCGCCGACCCCGGGCTGTACTTATCCGGATGGATCACCGGCTTCGGCTTCGGCACCAACTGCGTTGAGTTATTCGGAGGAGGCGCCGCATCGGTCGCCGCCTTTGGATCGGCAGACGGCTCGTCCTTGTCATGCAGGCTTGGCAGACGCTCTGCACTGATATCGGCCGCATGGGTCGTGGCCTCGGAAGCCAGCTCCTGCTCCGTCTTCGGATCCAGGTTGTTCCCGGTCGCCGTCACCACCAGAACCTCTTCCAACTGGTTCAAATTCGCCGCCGGCTTCAAGGTAATCAGCGTATACGGCTGGTGCTCCGGGTCCAGCTTGATGCTTTCGATCGTCCCGACTGCCAGCCCGCGCGGAAACACCAGATCGCCGCCGGAGGTGAGCACCTTCTCGCCCGGCTTGATCCGGTCGTCTGGCGTCAGATTCCCAATCACAATCTGACCCGTGGACGATCCCTTCAGAATCGCCCGAATCCTCGTCGACTGGAGAAACACGCCAGCGCCCGAGGTCGGATCGCTGAGCAGCAGCAACTGCGAGGTCGCGGCAAAGACATCGCGCAGCTTCCCAACCACCCCGTCCGGCGTCACCACCGCCATCCCAGGCTTCAACCCGGCGTCCGACCCCTTATCGAGGATCAGCAGCCTCGACTGGTCCGACCCCGAGGTCCCGATCACCTGCGCCGCCACCGTCGCCGTAATATAGTGCTGCTTGAAATCCAGCAACTGCCTCAGCCGATGCGCCTCGACTGCGTCTTCGGAGATCGCCGCGCGTTCCAGTCGCAACTGCGCAAGCTGCTTCTGCAGATCCGCATTCTGCTGACGCACGTGCCGCAGATCCACATAGTCGGACCAGGCGTAGCGTACACCATGCCCGCTAAACGCGGAGATCTTCTCAAATGGCGAGACCAGCGCATTCGCCCAAAGCCGCACCAGCCGCACATGCTGCCCGTCAGGGCGCTGTGCATCGACCGTCCGGCCGACCTGCGTCGCCAGCGCAAGCGATTGCACCAACAGAATGGCGATAAGGACGAGCGGATTTTTGAAGCGGCTAAAAAAGGATTCCATGGATCGTTGTGTCCTTCCCATTATCGCCGCATCTGAGAACCTGATGTGAATCTGAACACTTGTTCATGCTGTCAGGAGCCTGGTTGGTAGACACAAAACGCAGTAGGTATCCCTTGGGGCCCAGTCTCGTCAGCCGTATCGCTGCGGGAACCCTCTTCAACATTGATTCGCCCGCGTTCTACCAGCGGAACGCCGACCGCTACGGTGATGTCTGCTCCTTCCTCACACCGAACGGCTTTCGCCAGTTCCAGTTCAACCACCCCGACGCGATCGCGGACATGCTGGTGCGCGACGCCCCGCATCATCTTCGGGGCGTCGTCCTTCGCCGCGCCCGCGGCATCCTCGGCGACGGTCTGCTCACCAGCGAAGAGCCCCTGCATCTGCGTCAGCGCCGCCTCTCCCAGCCCGCCTTTCATCGCGCCCGCCTCGCAAACTACGGCGCCGAGATCGTCCGCCTCACCCACGAGATGCTAGCCGCCTGGCCGTCGCCTCGCAGCGACCAATCCGGCTCTGTCGAAGCTCACTCCGAGATGGTCCGCCTCACCCTCCGCATCACCTCACGCTGCCTGCTCGGCGCCGACGTCCACGACTCCGTGCAAACCTTCGTCGACTCGATGCAGATCTTCAACGACTATCTACCATTCGCGCTCCTCCCTGGCGCCGCGCTGCTTGAGCGCCTGCCGATCGGCCCCATGCCCGGCATGAAGCGTGCCCTCGCCTCGCTCGACGAGCTCATCTTCGGTATCATCCGCGAGCGCCGCGACTCAGGTCGGCTCGGCGATGATCTCCTCGGCATGCTGCTGGAGGCTGAAGACGAATCCGGCACCATGTCCGACCGCCAGGTGCGCGACGAGGCCCTCACCATCCTCCTCGCCGGACACGAAACGACCGCCAACGCCCTCACCTTCGCGCTCTGGAACGTCGCCAAATACCCGGAGATTCAGCAGAAGATGCGCGATGAAGTCGACCGCGTCTGCGGAACCCGTGCCCCGGAGGCCGCCGATTTTCGCCGCCTCTCCTATATAGAGCGCGTCTTCGCCGAATCCATGCGTCTCTACCCGCCAGCCTGGGTCGTCGCCCGGACCGCAGTCCGCCCGTACACCATGCGCACCGGTGAGTTCATCCCCAAGGGCGCTCACCTCATCGCCTCGCAACTCGTCGTCCACCACGACCCCCGCTGGTGGCCCGACCCGCTTCGCTTCGACCCCGACCGCTTCCTCGAAGCCGCCAAAGCCACACGCCCCAAGTTCGCCTACTTCCCCTTCGGCGGCGGCGCGCGTTACTGCATCGGCGAAGGCTTCGCCTGGATGGAAGGCGTCCTCATGCTTGCCACCGTCCTCCAACAACGCGAGTTGCGCCTGCCCGACCCTGACGTCCGCACTCTCCCCATCACACCCAAATTCACCATCCGCCCGACCGATCCGGTCGAACTCCTGGTGGCACCAGTCACTTCTTCGCGAGATGAGGTCGACGAACTCTCAAATGGGCAACTCCTCACTCTTAACTCGTGAAGTCCGATCCTACAGGGCTCTTTCTTTTGTGCTCTCAATGAGTCTGCGTCTGGACCCGCATCCTACCCAAGCAATTGTCTTCATCCATTCAGCCGCAGCACCATCTCGTTATGCTGTGTAAATCCAAACCGCTCATAAACTGGCCGCCCGAACTTCGAAGCATGCAGCGTCACCACCCCAACCTTCCGCTCCCTGCACTCCTCCACGCAACGCCCTAACAACTCCGTCGCGAGCCCGCGCCCGCGCGCCTCCGGAGCCGTATAGAAATTCAGGAGGTACGCCCGCACCGGCGCGACATCCATCCAATGCGGCGGAAAGTCCATCAGGAAGATCCCCGCAGCCGCAAGCACGATGCCATCTTCTTCCAGAAACACGCCCACGTACCGCCCATCTGCCAACCGCTCGCGCACCCAGGGCTCAAACGCCACGTCCATCTCGCCGTAGCGAGCCTCATTCGCAAGCTCGTTATCGGCAAACATCTGGTGACGCTGCGCTGCGATGAGCGCAGCATCCTCCATCGTGGCAAAACGAAAATTCGGCATCCGCCGATCATATCAACCGCGGCGGAACTACTTCGCAAACAGCAACTGCACAAAGTTCACCAGGTTATCCCGCCACACCAGCCACGTATGCATCCCCGGAGTCTCAACCTCCTGCACCGCCAACCCCTCACCCTTCAGGTAAGTCGAAAGCTTCCGGTTCGCCTCAATCAGCCCATCCTCGGTCCCGCACGAGATCCAAAGCTCCTTCAGATCCGCGGTCTTCGCCTTCAACCCGCTCAGATTCGCGGGTTCCAGCTTATGCACCGCCGCACTGAAGCCGCCCACATACGCGAACATCCCGGTGTGGTTCAGCCCGATGCTCAGCGCCTCCAGCCCACCCATCGAAAGCCCGGCGATCGCCGTATTCTCATGCCCCGTCGCAACGTCATACTCCGCATTCACCCGCGGCATCACCTCGGTCAGCAGCGACTCCTGAAACAGGTTCGTGTTCCGGTCGATATCCACTGGCTTCTGCCACTCCCCCCAGCCGTTGTAGACGAAGCTCATCTCGCCATATCCCAGCGGCATCACCACGATCATCGGCTTCGCCTTTCCCGCCGCAATCAGGTTGTCGAGAATATCGTTCGCCTGCCCCGTCGAGCTCCAGCCGGCCGCCGTATCGCTCCACCCATGCAGCAGATAAAGCACCGGATACTTCGTGCTCGCGCGCGCGTCGTACCCCGGGGGCGTGTAGACGAAGAACTGATCCTGCCCATGCTCCAGCCCCTTCGCCACCTTGGTCGTGAAGAACTCCTGGTGCACCTCGCCGTGAGGAACATCCGTGTGCTCCCAAGGCTCCGGCGCTGCGCCCGGTACCAGCACGTTGCTTCCAACCGTCAGCACGCCCGACTTCACCAGCACATTGTGCGCGTCGACCGTGTACTGCCCATCGACCTCAAAGTGGTAGCCATAGATCTCCGGCTTCAACACCTCGGTGGTGAGCGTCCAATCGCCCGTCGCGCCCTTGCTCATCGGGATCGGGTGCGCCACGCCCTCAAGCGCCAACGCGACCTCGTGCGCGGTCGCATTGCGAAACGTAAATGTCACCGTCCGGTCCGCGTGCACGACCGGGTCCGGAGCCAGGCTCGCCGGTGGCGCCGGTGGCGGAGGCGTAGCCCGCTGCGCACCCTGCTGAACGGCCTGTTGTCCCCACGCTGAAAACGCCAAACACCCGACCAGCACTCCACACACAAATCGCATGAGAGAGATACTAGCGCATCCGGCCAACCGGCGAACAAGATGTACGTTTCGAGGCGGCTGCTTCTTCTGGGGGCGTCAAGAGGACGATGCTCATCTCAGTGCAGGAACACACTCCATGAAACCCAAACCGTAGGGCTGAGCATGGTAGCGAGGAACTCGCTAAACCTGTAGGAGTGAGAAACGGTATCGCTGAAGGGCATGAAGCGTAGATCGGTCGAGGCCGCTGCCACACTGGCCTACCCGCTGAAAAGAATTACGTTGACCAAAGACGACACCTCACCTACTCTTCCATCAACCGCAGATTAGTGCACGCACCTGACATCCTTATGTGGAGTTTTCTTGTCATGCGTAAAATGCCTAGCTTCAGTTTCCCTCCGTCACTTCAGCAACCGCACCAGCAACAAACAAGTCCACACAATCTTAGAATCTAAGCTTTATTGACTCTCCAATGATTTGCTGGAGCATTGATGCGGTCTGTATCCGGAGGCGCTCGAGGCAAGACAGAGAAGTTCCAGGTGATCGGGGTTAGCCAGTAGTGAGACGCAAATCAACTTACCCCTATGCTGGAGGTGAACCCGGCCGGTGACAAGGATAGAATCCACCTCTCTTGTTCGGCTGAGTGCAACCGCAATGGCAGCGGCTTTGCTCTGCTGCGCCGGCTGTGTCACCATCAGCTTTCCCTACACACCGCCAGTCTCTCCGCCTGTGTCTCCTCCTGTCTCCAATCTTGCCTTTGGGTACGTCGCAAGTTCTTTTAGCAACACGCTTTCTCAGTTTCAGATCTCGCCGGCAGGAATTTGGACCAGCATCTCTCCGGCATACATTCCTATAGCGAAGTTCTCTGAAAGCCTGGTCGCCGAGCCGTCCGGCCGCTTCGTCTACGTTGCAAGCGCAGATAACAACACGGTTTCGCAGTACGTCATCGACCTGAAAACTGGAGCGCTGACCCCCAACCAGCCGACAACCGTGCCCACAGGCGCGTCCCCGCAATGGCTCGCGACCGACCCGCTCGGCCGCTTTCTCTATGTCGCCAACACACAGGACGGCACGATTTCGATGTACACCATCGACCAGACGAGTGGAGCGTTGCACGCAACAGTCCCAGCAACGGTCCCCTTTGACACTTTTTCCGGCAGGGGCGCCCCGACAGGACTCGTCGTGGATCCGTTGAGCCGGTTCGTCTATGTCGAGGGCAGCAACATAGTGAATACCTACGCGATCAACCCAGCCACAGGTTTGCTCATCCCAGGCTCGCTCCAGATTGCCTTGGTTGGCGCGCAGTGGCCGCCGGCTGTCGACCCGACAGGAACGTTTCTTTACGTTCCGAATTCCAATGACAGCACCCTGTCGGTGGTGGCCATCGACCCTGTAACGGGTGCGCTCAGTCCGGCTGCCGTGCCCTCGGTGCCTGTCGGCGACGGTGCCTCGTCCGTAGCGTTTGATCCAAGCGGCAGGTTTCTCTATGTTGTCAATCGCGAAAGCCAGTCCATCTCGCAGTTCACTGTTGGCGCAGGGGGTAGTCTCAGGCCGATGAGCGTTCCTCAGATTTCCGACTTGGGCGATCCATGGCAGATCTTGGTAGACCCATCCGGTCAGCTTGCCTATGTCTCGAACGAAGATACGGCGTCGGTCACGATCTTTCGCATTGGAACGGACGGCTCGCTGGCGCAGTACGCGTCGGCGGCTGCGGGCTTCGGCGCAGGGGGAATGGGTGTCGCTCGTAACCGATAACCGTGGGCGGAAGCGCGTCGACATTCAGGCTGCGCAAATTGCGAAGATGCTACTTACTCCCTACAACATTAGGTCCGAACCCTGTGGTCCGGACCTAAGCTTACTCCTTTGAATCTTTCCGCAGAACGATGGGGAGACCAATCTTCACGGCAAACTAGTCGATCGAGATCTTCCGCAGCAGGTTGAAGTTCGAGAGCATCTGGCCAGTTCCCAGAACAACCGACGCCAGCGGATCATCCGCCACTGAAACCGGCAGCCCCGTCTCCTCACGAATGCGCTTGTCGAGGTTCTTGATCAGCGCGCCGCCGCCCGTGAGCACGATTCCGCGATCGGAGATGTCGGCAGAAAGCTCCGGCGGGGTGCGCTCGAGCGCCACGCGAATCCCGTTGATGATCGTCGAGATGCACTCGCCGAGCGCCTCGCGGATCTCCGAGTCGTCGATCGTAATCGTCTTCGGCACGCCCTCGATCAGGTTGCGCCCGGTGATCGTCTTGGTCAGCTGCTTGTCCAGAGGATACGCCGAACCGAGCTCCATCTTGATCATCTCCGCCGTACGCTCGCCGATCAGCAGGTTGTACTTGCGCTTGATGTACGTGATGATCGCCTCGTCCATCTGGTTGCCGGCCATCCGCACCGAGCGCGAGTACACGATCCCGGCCAGCGAGATCACCGCAATATCGGTCGTTCCGCCGCCAATATCGACGACCATGTTGCCGCCCGGCTCGGTAATCGGCAAGCCTGCGCCGATCGCCGCAACCATCGCCTGCTCCACCAGGTGTACCTCAGAGGCCTTGGCGCGATACGCCGAGTCCATCACCGCGCGCTTCTCCACCTGCGTAATCTCGCTCGGAACCCCGATCACGATGCGCGGATGCACCATCATCTTCCGGTTGTGCGCCTTCTGGATGAAGTAGTTCAGCATCTTCTCGGTCTGCTTGAAGTCGGCAATCACGCCATCCTTCATCGGCTTGATCGCGACGATGTTGCCCGGCGTACGCCCGAGCATCTCCTTCGCCTCACGCCCCACCGCCTCAACCTCGCCCGTCACCTGATTGACCGCGATAATCGACGGCTCGTTCACAATGATGCCCTTGTTATGGGCAAAGACCAGCGTATTGGCGGTACCAAGGTCGATCGCAAGATCGGACGAAAAAAGGCTGAACAAGGAGCGCATGTTGTGCACACGCGAATAACGCATCTGGAAGTTATTTGACGACATCTGGGATGTTTCAATCCTGACTAAGCGAGATACGGAGCGGCTTTACAGTATTGTACGGCCTGCCGCACTTCCATGAATTCAAAGGCAAAACGCCGCCCGAAACTTGGGCGAAACAGGCTCACTTCGGTAGGATGAAAGCTGAAAAGGGGTTCAGATGATTATTGGTGTACCCAAGGAAGTAAAGGATCACGAAAGCCGCGTCGGCGTCACGCCCGCAGGCGTCAAAGCCCTCGTTGAGGCAGGCCACAAGGTTCTCGTCGAGACCAACGCGGGCGCGCTCTCCGCGTTCGTCGACGACGAATACCAGAACGCTGGCGCCGAAATCGTCGGCTCCGCTTACGACACCTGGCGCCTGGCCGAGACCATCGTCAAGGTCAAGGAGCCGGTCGAGAAAGAGTATAAGCACTTCCGCGAAGGCCTCGTCCTCTTCACCTATCTGCACCTCGCTCCGCTCAACGAACTCACCCAGTCTCTGCTCGACAACAAGGTCACGGGGATCGCCTACGAGACCGTCAAGGACCGCGCCAACACCCTGCCACTGCTCACCCCGATGTCTGAAGTCGCCGGACGCATGTCCGTTCAGGTCGGCGCCACCTACCTCGAAAAAGAGCATGGCGGCCGCGGCGTGCTGCTCGGCGGCGTCCCCGGCACCACGCCCGGCCACGTCTGCATCATCGGCGGAGGCATCGTCGGCACCAACGCCGCGAAGATCGCCCTCGGCATGGGCGCACGCGTCACGCTGGTCGACCTGAACCTCAACCGCCTGCGCGAGATCGACGACATCTTCGGCGGACGCGTCCACACCCTCGCCTCGAACTCCTACAACATCGAGCGCGCTGTCTGCGATGCCGACCTCGTCATCGGCGGCGTCCTCATCCCCGGCGCCGCGGCTCCGAAGATCGTCACCCGCTCGATGGTCTCGAAGATGAAGAAGGGCGCGGTCATCGTCGATGTCGCCATCGATCAGGGCGGTTGCATTGAAACCGCGCGTCCGACCACCCACACGGATCCCAGCTTCGTGATCGACGGGGTTGTCCACTACTGCGTCACCAACATGCCCGCAGCGGTGCCGTACACCTCGACCCTCGCCCTCACCAACGCGACCTTCCCGTACCTGCTGAAGCTTGCAAAGCTTGGGGCGAAGGAAGCCATCAAGTCCGATCCAGGCTTCGCCGAGGGCGTCAACACCTTCGACGGCGCCCTGACCTACGCCGCCGTGGCCCAGGCGCAGAACCGCGAGTGGAAGCCGATCGCGTCGCTCGTCTAAGCGCGGACCGCAGCAACAGGCGTGCAGGGATAGCACCGGAGTACATTAGGAAACGGCAGGATATCCCTACACCCTGGTTTGAGGTGTCACTTCATTGACCAAGAGCGCGCAGCAGCGGAAGATCTGGATCATCTCACTCGGCCTCGGCTCCCTGCTGCTCTTCCTTGGCTTCGCCGCGCTCAACGCCTTCAAACCCGCCTTCCTTAATCCGGAAACATCCGGCGAGATCCTCTTCTTCGGCGCGATCTCGGCCGCGACCTTCATCCTCTTCATCGGCGTGCTCCTCATGCTCGTCCGCAACGTGCTGAAGCTGTACGCCGACCAGAAGAGCCGCGTTATGGGCAGCCGGCTCCGTACCCGCATGCTCTGGGGCGCGATCCTCATCAGCCTGCTTCCCATCGCCTCCATGTCGAGCTTCAGCTATCTGCTGCTGAACCGCTCGGTCGAACGCTGGTTCTCGCAGCCGGTGACGCAGATGCGCGACGACTCGAACTCCCTCGCACTTGCGCTTTCGCAGTACACCGCTGCGAACGCCCGCGTCGAAGCCGAATCCATCAACTCCGCGTTGCCATCGCTTGCGCTCGGCAAAGATGCCTCTGCCGGACTGCTCAACCGTGAGGCCGTCCAGCATATCCTGCACAACCACGAGATCACCCTGCAGGGCGGATTCGCCGTCGTCTACCGTGACAACCGCGCCGTCGCCGCGATCAATATGCCACAAAGCGCGGGCCAGGCCACGGCCGTCAAGCGCTGGCTCCCGCAGTCGGCGTCGTCGAATCCGAGCGATCCTGAGCCCGGGCCCATCGAAGATCTGCAAACCGAGCCCATCAACCCCGCCGATCCAGCCGACACCGCTGTGCTCAACACCGCACGACAGGCCGACTCGCCCATCTTCACCCTCGCCGGCGCCGACTACGCGCTCGGCCTCGCTACCTCGGCGAAGCCGGGCGGAGTCGTCGAAAACGTCGTCGTCGGGGTGCCTCTGCCGCACGGCATGTCCGCCACCATGGCTCGCCTACGCACCGCCACCGACAACTACTGGACTCTCTACCGCGGACGCCGTGCCTATCGCAGCACCTACATGCTGCTCCTGCTGATGATGACGGCAGTCGCGCTCTTCGCCTCCACCTGGCTCGCCCTGCACCTGTCCAAGCAGGTCACGAAACCCGTCGAAGCCCTCGCCGACGCAATGGCACTGATCGCCGCCGGCAACTACGGCCATCGTGTGCAGGAGTCTGCGACTGAAGAGCTCGGCGAACTTGTTCGCAGCTTCAACCATATGGCCGAAGATCTTGAAGGCAGCCGCGCCCAGGTCGAGGCCTCGACTGCCTTGCTCTCGGCCGCCAACGCCACACTCGAAGCTCGTCGCGGCGAGCTTGAAACCATGCTCGAAACCATCCCCAACGGCGTCGCCACCATCACCGCCGAAGGAGATATCGCGCTCGCCAACCGCGCGCTCTCGGAGATGCTCGATCCCGGCGGTCAACGCCCCTTCATCGGCCATAACATGGCCGAGGTCTTCCCCGCAGAGGTAATGGAGGCGATCGATCGCATCATGCGCCGCAGCCATCGCATGGGCTCCGCGTCGGCCGAGATGGAGATGACGGTAAACGGCGCGACGCTCAACCTACTCGTCACTGTCGCCCTCCTCGAAGGTCACATCGTCCACGACACGCCTGCCGGCATCCGCCAGCACCTCGGCTATGTGCTGGTGCTTGAGAACGCCACCGAACTCCTCCGCGCCCAGAAGCAATCCGCCTGGAAGGAGGTCGCCCGCCGCGTCGCGCACGAGATCAAGAATCCGCTCACGCCCATCTCGCTTTCGGCCGAACAGATTGAACGCCACATCAACCGCCTCGACGACACCCTCACCGAATCCCGGCTCCAGTCCCCTTCGATCGCCGTCATCCGCCGTTGCGCCGAGGTCATCTCCACCTCGGTCGAGAGCATGCGCGGCTTGGTCGATCAGTTCGCCTCGCTCGCGCAGTTCCCTACCGCGCAACCTCGCCCAGCCGATCTCAACACCATCATCGAAAATTCGCTCGCGCTCTTCGCCGGCCGCACCCAGGGCATTCGCATCGTGCGCCGCATGGCAAACGACCTTCCCCTCGTCCTAGTCGATCCTGAATCCATGAAGCGCGCGCTCGGCAACCTGGTCGACAACGCGGTCGAAGCCATGCAGCACGCACTGCTGCGCGAGATGCGCATCGAGACCCTTCTGCTCGACTCCGGCATGATCGAACTCACCGTCGCCGACACGGGTACAGGCCTCACCGACGAGATGCGCGAGCGCCTCTTCCTACCCTACTTTTCGACCAAGCAGCGCGGTACCGGCCTCGGCCTTGCCATCGCTGCGAAGATCATTCAAGAGCACGGCGGCAGCATTCGCGCCGAGAAGAACGAACCCGCGGGCGCGAAGTTCATCGTCGAACTCCGCCCCGCATCCATCGCCGGCGACCTCGAACCCCAGGCCGTCGAACCCCAGACAACCTACAACTGAGAGCTGGCACCTGCCTTCATGAATCACGTCCTGATCGTCGATGATGAATCCGATATTCGCAACTCCCTCTCGAGCATCCTTGAAGAGGAAGGCTATATCGTCACCTCGGCCGGTACCGCCGCCGAAGCCCTTGCGCTCCTCTCCGATGCCATCTACGACGTCGTCCTGCTCGACATCTGGCTGCCCGACCGCGACGGCCTGGAGGCCCTCAGCGAGATCCGCCAGATGGACGCCGCCTCCGTTCCCGAGGTCGTCATCATCAGCGGACACGGAACGATCGAAGCTGCGGTCAAGGCCACAAAACTCGGTGCCTACGACTTCCTCGAAAAGCCGCTCTCGCTCGCCCGCACCCTCATCGTCGTCAAGAACGCGATGCACACGCGCCAGATGCGCGAGGACAACGCCGAGTTCCAGCGGCAGCTCGCCAGCCACGGGACAATCACCGGCAACTCCGTACCCATGAAGGCCCTGCGCCAGCAGATCGCCCTCATGGCCCCCACCAACGGACGCGTCCTCATCTTCGGTGAGTCCGGCACCGGCAAAGAACTCATCGGCCGCACCATGCACGCGCAAAGCCTTCGCAAAGACCGCGTCTTCGTTGAGCTCAACTGCGCCGCCATCCCCGAGGACTACATCGAGACCGAGCTCTTCGGCTATCGCCATGGAGCAGCGCCAGGCGGCGGCGGCACAGGCGTCCCAGGCGAAAAGCGCGGCACCTTCGAACGCGCCGACGGCGGCACGCTTTTCCTCGACGAGGTCGGCGACATGAGCCTTAAGACACAGGCCAAGGTCCTGCGCGCGCTCGACGAGCAGCGCTTCCTGCCCGTCGGCGCCTCGCACCCCGTCCACGTCGATGTGCGCGTGATCGCCGCAACCAACAAGGATCTCGAGGAAGAGATCGCCCGCGGCAACTTCCGCGAAGACCTCTTCTATCGCCTCAACGTCATCCCGTTCTTCGTCCCGCCTCTGCGCGATCGCCGAGAAGACATCTCGCTGCTGGTGAAGGAGTTCCTCGCCGAGTTCGGCGCGCAGTATGGCCGCCCCCGCATCGAGATGGCCGACGACGCCCTCACCGCCCTGCGCCAATACCACTGGCCCGGCAACGTGCGCGAGCTGCGCAACCTGATCGAGCGCCTCATCATCCTCAACCCCAAGGCCCAGCGCATCGAGCGCAAGCACCTGCCCATGCTTGTCTACCGCGAGCCCCGCGAAGCCGCCAAGAACCAGCGTCCCGAAGAGTTCTCCACCCTGCTCGAAGCCCGCGAAGCCTACGAACGCGACTACATCCTCAAAAAGATCGACGAGTGCCACGGCAACGTCACCCGCGCCGCCGAAGCCCTCGGACTCGAGCGCTCGCACCTCTACCGCAAGATGAAGACGCTCGGCGTCAGCGTCAAGGAATAGTCCAATTTATGATCTCTGCTTCTCTGAAAGCCTCCTTTGCCATGGCGCTCCTTTGCGTCGCCGCCCAAGCACAAACCCCGCTTATCGAGCAGGTGAGCGCGCCAGCGGGTCTCATATCGCTACCCGCAACGTTGGGCGGACGCGTGCAGAAAGACCCAACACAAATCAGCCCGGCCTTCCCCTATGAATACGTATCGCAGTGGCCCGGCACCTACTTCAAGACGGCGTTCCAGGGCTCTCAGCTCTACCTGCGCATTGGAAAGAGTCACGAGATTCTGCATGTGGTTGTAGACGGTCAGAAGCCGATCGATCTCGTGAAGCCTGATGCCGGCACGTACAGGCTGGCGCACTTACAAAGCGGTCCACACCAGGTCGCCGTCTTTATCGCGACCGAAAGCCAGGACGGCCCGAACGTCTTCGGCGGATTCGCCATCCCTCCTGACGAACACGCGCTCCCCACCCACAAGAGTTCGCGACAGATCGAGTTCATCGGCGACTCGCACACCGTCGGCTACGGCAACCTCTCTACCAAGCACGAGTGCACAACCGACGAAGTCTGGGCCAACACCGACGACACCCAGGCCTTCGGCGCACTGACAGCAGCCCACTACGCTGACGACTACCAGGTCAACGCCATCTCAGGTCGCGGCATCGTGCGCAACTACAACGGCTTCCCTGGAGACACCATTCCCGAAGCCTACCCATACGTCCTCTTCGACAAGCACGGCAAGGTCAACGATCCCACATGGCATCCGCAGGTGATCGTCATCGCGCTTGGCACCAACGACTTCTCCACGCCACTCAATCCCGGCGAGAAGTGGAAGACCCGCGAAGAACTCCACACTGACTACGAAACCACATACGTCCACTTCCTCGAGACTCTTCACGCAAGCCACCGCGACGCGGTCATCATCCACTGGGCAACCGAGATAGCCAACGGCGAGATCGAATCGGAGGTGCAAAAGGTCGTCCAGCAAGCCCACGCCAAGGGCATCGCACGGCTCACCTTCCTGCCGATCGATCACCTCACCTTCGGCGGCTGCCACTCGCACCCCTCACTCGCCGACGACCAGACGATCAGCAGTCGCCTGGTGCAAGTCATCGATAAAACGCCCAACGTCTGGGCCGACAAGTAGTCTCCTCAGGCGACCTATCCTCGTTTGAAGCTTCCGGGTTATCGTAGCGTATCCCTGCTCAACGAGGATCCGCCCACTCATGCTCAAGCTTTGCGTTGCCGCCGCACTCTGTACGACCCCGCTCCTCGCCCAGAAGGCCGCCATCCCGGCTTACGAACAGCAGCAACTCCCCTCGCTCCTCACCATCTACAAGCAGATTCACGCGCACCCCGAGCTCTCCCACAACGAAGAGGCGACCTCTGCGCTGCTCGCCGGCGAGCTCCGCAAAGCCGGCTACACCGTCACGGATCACGTCGGTCTCTACCCCGACGGCGCCAAGGCCTTCGGCGTCGTTGGCATCCTCAAGAACGGCCCGGGGCCTACCGTGCTCATTCGCGCCGATATGGACGCGCTGCCCATCATCGAAGAGACCGGCGTCTCCTACGCCTCGCACGTAACGACCAAGAACAAAGCCGGTCAGGACGTCGGCGTCATGCACGCCTGCGGCCACGACGTACACACCACCGTCCTGATCGGCGTAGCCCGCACGCTTGCCGCCAACAAGCAAGCCTGGCATGGCACAGCGATGCTCATCGGACAACCCAGCGAAGAGACCATCGACGGCGCCAAGGCCATGGTCGCCGACCACCTCTTCGACCGCTTCGGCAAGCCCGACATGGTCATTGGTCTCCACGACACCAACGCCCACGCCGCCGGAACAGTCGGCATCACCTCCGGGGCGGCTATGGCCTCCAGCACCTCGGTCGACGTCACCATCCGCGGCATCGGCGGCCACGGCGCCTATCCCTACGCTGGCCGCGACCCCATTGTCCTCGCCGCCGAGTACATCCTGCAGATCCAAACCATCGTCTCCCGCGAAGAAGACCCGCGCGACCCCGCCGTCGTTACCGTCGGGGACATTCACGGCGGCACCAAGCGCAACATCATCCCCAACGAGGTCAAGCTCGAGCTCACCACCCGCGCCTTCTCGGATAAAGGCCGCCAGGTCATCCTCGACGGCCTCGCCCAGATGGCCAAAGGCGTCGCCACCTCCGCCGGTCTGCCGCAGGACAAGTTCCCCACCGTCACAGTCGACGAAGCGGAATCCACCCCGGTCACCTTCAACGACCCCGCGATGACCGCCCGCGTCCGCGCCACCCTTGAGCAGACGCTAGGCGCAGCGAACGTCTATTCCGATCCGCCCGCCATGGGCTCGGAAGACGTCGGCATCTTCGGCCTCTCAGCCCACGTCCCCAGCGTCTACTTCTGGCTCGGAGCGATGTACCCGGACCGCTTCGCCGCCGCCACGACCGCAGGCAAGCTCTTGCCCGGCCCCCACACCAGCCACTTCGAACCCGACCCCGAACCCACCCTCGCCACCGGCGTCAAATCCCTCACCGCCGTCGCCATCTCGCTGTTGCAATAACGTTTTGTCTCCTGCAACTTCTTTAGCTCACCAGAGCGACACCAGGCTGCGCAAGCCTTCGAATCGCTCCGGCCGCTCAGAATGTTGATGCCCAAGATGACGCGTTCACTCCAGCCGCTGACGCAAAAGAGCCAGCTCAGCCAACGATGGTGATCTCTCCTGTTATCAAGATGCCACTCCCCATCAGAAGCGTAGAACCTGTCTATCCCCTTGCAGCCCGGGAGCTCGAATCGGAGGCGCCGTGGTCATTGCTGCAACAATCGGAAAGGATGGCAAGATCAAAGATGCCAAGATCGTCAGCAGCCCAGAGGCTTCTCTGTCCGCGGCAGCGCTCGACGCGGTCCGCCAGTGGAGGTACGAGCCTACCTTAGTGGGCGGACAACCAGTCGAAGTGAATACAAAGATCGGCCTCAGCTTCAAGCCATAGTTCGAAACGGCGGGACGTAGGCCAGCATCTCGACAGGCTTCAATCCTGCCGAATCTCCATGCTCCCCATCCCGACGTTAATCTGCAAGCTGCCATCGCCCTTAGACTGGTACTCCTTGCTCACCACGAAATGACCATCGCTGCCACCCGGCCGATGGTCGTGCAGCGAGCCCAACCCGATATTCACCTGCATCGATCCATACGGCGCATCGCCAACCAGCATCTTCACGCTGCCCATCCCCACGTTGATCTGCCGCTCGCCGCCTCCATTGCCCGCAACAAACGTCAGATCGCCGTGTCCCAGGTTGAACTCAAAGTCCTCGCCATGCTTCATCGGCAGCGACAGCGTCACGCGCGCGCGCACGGCCTTCGAGAACTTCATCTGCACGTCGCCGCCTCCGGGCTGCACCGCGAAGGTCTTCACGTAGTCCGCAACGTTGTGTGACCCGTCCGACCCATCCATCTGCACCGTCATCTCCAATTGCTGCACGTCCGGACGGTTCACCAGCCGCACCTCCGCGTTGCAGAGATTCACGCTCAGCTTGCCGGTGCCCGCGAACGCACGCGTCAGGCTCATATGCCGCGGCTCGACCACGTCACCCGTCTGCGGCTTCAATCCGTAGGGGGTCTCGCCCGCGCCATCGCAGTTGTTCGTCTCCGCACGCGCCGCGCCATCCGCCGCGCACACTCCCGCTAACGCCAACATACAAAGCCAAAGCTTCGCCTTCATGAGATTCTCCTGAACAGCCATTATGCCTCAGCCATACGCATCGAATACCTCACCAGTTCCATAGGTGCTCCGTTCCGCCGTTCGCTGCATCAAAAATGGTGCAAGCCAAACGCGCGGAGAGAATCCGCAGGAGCGCCAACTAAATGCCAACGAAGGCCGCACCCCCACCACCCCAGACCAACCTCTCGCATAGTCTCCACACCTTGCTCCACACCGTGCGAGCCATCGCCCACTTCGAGGACGAACTCTGCACCCTGCTTTACGCCGCGGAGCACGCCAACAAGCTGCCGCCCCAGCTCGCGAAGGAACTCCAGGCGCTTCTCGCGCGCATACCCGCCGAGGAGTACGTGCAAGACCTCGAAGCCGTGCGCGCAGCCATCGAGATGCCACGCCGCCCGAGCGCCGCAAAGAAGCTATCATCGAAGCCGAAGTCCGTGGCACGCAAAACCTTCCGCACCAAAGCAGCGCCTGCCCGGTCCAAAGCCGTTGCCAAGCCGAAAGCGAGGAAAGCAAAATCTTAATCGCAAGCTGGAACGTCAACTCCATTCGCGCGCGCATCGACCACGTCACTACGTGGCTGCAGGCTCACTCGCCCGACGTGCTGCTGCTCCAGGAACTCAAAACCCCCGAGTTCCCCAATGCCGTCTTCGAGGACCTTGGCTTCCAGGTCGCGGCCGTCGCGCAAAAAGCCTACAACGGCGTCGCTATTCTTTCGCGCACGCCCATCCAGACGGTCTCGACCACCCTCGCCGGCGACGAAGCCGACAGCCACGCGCGCTTTCTCGAAGTCATCATCGACGGCCTGCGCATCGTCAACATCTACCTGCCCAACGGCAACCCGATCGGCACTGAGAAATTCGACTACAAGCTCGCCTGGATGGACCGCCTCACGCTCCAAATGCATGCATGGCTGCGCTCCGAGATCCCCACCATCATCGGCGGCGACTTCAACGTCATCCCCGAAGAGATCGACTGCCACAAGCCCGCGTCCTGGATCAAGGACGCCCTCTTCCAGCCCGAGACGCGTTCGCGCTACCGAGACTACCTGGAACTTGGTTACACCGACGCCTTCCGCGCCCTGCACCCTCGCGAGCCCGGCCAGTTCACCTTCTGGGATTACTTCCGTGACGCCTTCGCGCACAACCGCGGCATCCGAATCGACCACTTCCTGCTCTCATCCGCCGCGGCCGCGCGGCTCACGGCATGTACCATCGACAAGACGCCACGCGCTCAGACAAAGCCCTCCGACCATACGCCTATCTTGATTGAACTGAGCTAAAGGCGCGCTCATCCTGCGCGGAGAGCACTTCGTGCCGTAATTGCTTCGCGCGGCCCTCCCATTGGTCGGCACCGATCCCGTGCCGACCAACGGGAGGAGTGACACGAAGTCCAATACCGCACGAAGTGCCGCCCGCCCGGCGCCAGGGCGCGCTTACTCCTTCTCTTCCAAAGCCTGCTTCTCTGCCATCTGCTCCATCTGCCGCCGCCAGTCCAGGTCCTCAACGAACCCGGCCTTCGACCGCCAATCCTCCTGCACCTTCACAAACAGTTCCAGGAACACCCGCGTCCCCAGGAGTGACTCGATATCCTTCCTCGCCGCCGACCCAATCTCCTTCAACATGCCGCCCTGCTTGCCGATCAGGATCGCCTTCTGCCCAGTCCGCTCGCAGAAGATTGCCGCCGCAATCTTCGTCACCGGCAGCCGCCCATCTTTGAACTTCTTCAGCGAAGCCGGCTCCTCGTACTTCTCGATCACGACAGCCGTCGCATACGGAACCTCTTCGCCGGTCAGCATCAGGATCTTCTCGCGAATCAGCTCGGCAACCAGAAAACGCTCCGGCTGATCGGTCAACTGGTTCTTCGGGAAGTAGCGCTGACCCTCCGGCAGATGCGCAACCGTCTTATCCAGCAGCAGCTCCAGGTTGATCTTCTTCCGCGCCGAGATCGGGATGATCTCGGCAAACTTGTACAGTGAAGCCCAATGCGCGATCAGCGGCATAATCTCCGCCGGCGAGATCTGGTCGATCTTGTTCAGCAGCAGGATCACCGGGCAATCGAGCTTCTGGATCAGCTGCAACGAGAAATCGTCCTCCGCGGCCGAAAGCTGCATACGCCCCGTAATCTTCTTCTCGTCCCCTTCGGCACGCGGCAGCTTGTGCGTCACATCGACGATAAACAGCACAGCATTGCGGCTCTCGAGAGCGTCGTGAACCTCCTGCATCATTCGCTTATCCAGCTGCGTATCCGGCTTGTGAATCCCCGGCGTATCCACCAAAACCAACTGCGCCGCCGGGTGCCCCGGAGCCTCGGCGGTCTTCTTTTTGGCCGGAATCTCCAGCACGCCATGGATGCGTGTACGCGTCGTCTGCGGCTTGTGCGTCACAATCGCGAGCTTCTGTCCGAGCAGCGCATTCAACAACGTCGACTTACCCGCATTCGGGCGCCCGATGATACTTACAAATCCTGAACGAAAAGCCATCCTATGATTATGCGCCGTCCCGCACGGCGAAGCCGTCCAAAACCCAAGAAGGTCCTTCCCAAGTCCCCTTGGCGCCTGCGCGTCGGAAGGGCGAACTCTGCCGCCGCAATCAAACTCAAAAAGACATCGCCCAACTTACCTGAGTTGAAGCATAATAGAAGCCACCGACACCAAAATCATCAGGCACGCTCGACCGCTCTCCCAGAACTCCCTTTTTGAAAGACTTAGCCCTGGAGAATATCCGTCAACTCGCGTTGCGCCGCATCCTGTTCCTCGGCACCGGTCTCCTGGCTGGCCTATCGGGTGGCGTCTATGAGTTCCTCAAGGGCGATCTGCCGCCCGTCGACTTCGGGATCATCCTCCTGCTCATGATGGTCGCCTTCCTCACCGGCATCTCGCTCATCGTGCGCTCCGCCTCCCGCAGGATGCGCCGCCACCTGCACGAAATCCCGGGCGAGTCCATCGACACCCCCACCGTCGCCCCACTCTCCGTCTTCACCCTCCTCAGCAATAAGCTCGACTGAGCAACATCAGCCTGATAGCTCACAGAGCATAGCTCATAGAGCATGACCTAACCACCTGTGCGCAAGCACAATGCCTTACCCTTCAGCTGCAGCCAGGCTCACCCGTATACGGTCGATCCTGCGATCCGTGCTCGCCAGAACCTCCAGCCGCAGACCATCCTCTTCGACCACCTCACCCGGCAGCGGGATATGCCCCGCAATCTCGCTCACCAGCCCACCCACCGTGGTCGATTCATAGTGCTCCGGCAGTCTCAGGGCCGTGGCATCGTCGGTCTCATCCCCGTCGCCTTCACTGTCCTCGCGCGGCACAAACTGGTCGGCAAACAGCTCGCGCAGCCTTGAAACCTCGAACGTCCCGGTGACGACATACGCGCCGCTCTCTTCGCGCACCGGCGCATCGTCGGCCTCCACCTCGTCATGCTCGTCCGAGATGCTCCCAACAATCGCCTCCAGCAGATCTTCGATCGTCACGACGCCCGCGACGCTGCCGTACTCGTCGATCACCATGCGCATGTGCTGCTTTTCGCTCTGCATCTCGCGCAGCAGCTCCGCCACCATCTTGGTCTCGGGCACGAACTCAGCCGGCCGCTGAATCTGCGCAACCGTCCTCGTCGCCGCGTCCTCGTCCGTCACCTGCAGCAGATCGTGCGCGAACGCAATGCCCGTAATGTTATCGAGCGTCTCGCGATACACCGGCACCCGCGAAAATACATGCTCTTCAATCTCCGCCGTAAACTCCTTCAGCGTCAGCGTGTACGGCACCGCGAAGATCTCCGGCCGCGGCGTCATCACCTCGCGCACCACCTTGTCGCCAAACTCAACGACCGACCGCACCAACTCGCGGTCCGACTCTTCTAGGATCCCTTCTTCTTCGCCCGCCTCCAGCAGCGCGTCCATCGCCTCGCTCGGATGCTCCTCTTCTTCAGCGTCCTCCGGCTCCGCCAGCGCGGCAATCGAAAGCAGCAGCCCAAGCAGCAGCGTAATCGGCAGAATCAGGAAGAAAAGAGCCTGCAGCATCCAGCGAATCCGCAAAACCCAGCGTCCGCGCGTACGCGAGAACAACACCTGCGGCACCAGACGGTCGAAGATCAGGATCACCAGCGCAAGCTCCGCCAGCGTCACCAGCACCTTCTGCCAGTCCGCACCCGGCGACCACGCAATCTCTCCCATCAACTGCACCCCGGCGATCAGGGCAATGCTCGCCAGCGAAAGCTGCCGCAGCACCGACGCCGACTGCGCAATCGACTCCCTGCCCAGCTTCAACCGCGGCTCAACCCTGTCCTCCCACGAGTCGATGTTGTCCTGGTACTCCCGCGCCAGAAACTTGCCCATCTCCGAGTAGACGCGGTCGACATAAGCCGCAACCGACAGAATCGCCAACAGCGGCAGCGAGAGCCACATCAGCTCGTTCATCGCTTCCTGCCCCTGGGTTGGACCGCCTGCGCACCCTCAACCCGCTCGATCAACCCCAACGGCAGCTTCAACTCCTTGCGAAGTGCTCGCTCGCGCGCCGCCATCTCTCCCGTGTCCGTCTCGTGGTCCTCACCGGCCAGGTGCAGCAGCCCATGCAGCAACAGAATTCGTACCTCGTCCCGCAGTGCGTGCCCATGCTCCGCAGCCTGTCGGGCCGCGGTATCGAGCGACACCGCCAGATCCCCCGCAAGCCCTTCTGCTTCCTCAGGCGCCGGAAAGCTCAACACATCGGTCGCCTTGTTCTTGCCGCGAAACGCCTTGTTCAGCCGCTTGATCTCCGCGTCCGACGTCAGCAACACCTCGACCTCACCGTCCAGGCGCACCGCCGCCCGCGCGCGATTAACAAAACGCGCAAGTCCAGATGAACTGATCGTAGAAAGTGCGTCGAGCGCGAGAGAACTACTTGGAGGGTCGATGTTGATCATCGGTAAGGGCAACGAATGCAAAACAAAAACCAACTCCTACAATCTTACCGCGAGCCTTCATCCACCCTGGCCTTGGCATACTGCGCGACCATGCTCCAAAGCAAAGTAAACACCATCGAAACCAAACAGCAGATCGCGATATCGCCGATCAGGCCTGTCAAAAGCCACTTGCCACCGCCCACGAGCCCAGCCTCACGGTAGTAGACCATGGGCCATCCGTGCTCGCGTCCGCAGCCAACGCACGGCGGTGTCGAATTACCAGCGAGGTAAACCACGAAGCCAAAGCACAGAAGCGCAGCGACAAATCGATAGAAGATCCTCGTAATCGATTGTCGCTCCGCCTCCGTGCTCAAGCTCTCACTCCTACTGCGGTTTCTGAACCGGCTGCGACATGCTGCCGCGTCCTGTCGCCGAAGCATCCGGCAGCGTCGTTTCGCCAATCGGCAGAGGCAACTGCTGCGCCCGAGAGTGGCTGTCATACGCGCGTACGATCCGCTGCACCAGGTGGTGCCTTACGACGTCGACATCCTCGAAGTGGCAGAACTTGATCCCTTCCACCCCATCGAGCACCGTCAGTGCCTCCAGCAAGCCGCTCTTCTTCGGATTCGGCAGGTCAGTCTGCGTCAGATCGCCCGTGATCACCGCCTTCGAGTTGTTCCCGAGACGCGTCACGAACATCTTCATCTGCTCCATCGTCGTGTTCTGCGCCTCATCCATGATGATGAAGGCATCGCTCAGCGTACGTCCGCGCATAAACGCAAGCGGCGCAACTTCGATCACATTGCGCTCCAGCAGCTTGTCGACTTTCTCCTGATCGAGTAGGTCATACAGTGCGTCATAGAGCGGCCGCAGATAGGGATCGACCTTCTCCTGCAACGAGCCCGGTAGAAACCCAAGTCGCTCGCCCGCCTCAACCGCCGGACGCACCAGGATAATCCGCGAGACCTTCTTCGCCATCAGCGCCGACACCGCCATCGCCACCGCCAGGTACGTCTTGCCCGTACCCGCAGGCCCGATACCGAACGTCATATCGTTCGCCTCGATCGCCTCCACATACTTCTTCTGGTTGCCACTGCGCGGCTGCACCATCCGCTTGACGCCCGCGGAACGCTGCTTGCCCGTCTCGACCAACCCCTTCAACGTGCTCTTCGGATCGGCCACCACCAGCTTCAACAAGGCGTGAAGCTCACCGTTCTGCAGCGTCACGCCGCTCTTCCGCAGCGTGTCGAAGTCCGCAAACACCTGCGCGACTCGACCCACTGCAGCTTCTTCGCCGGTCACATGAATTGCGTCCGATCGAAGATCGATCTGCACATGAAGTCCATCTTCCAACAGCCGTAGGTTCTCATCGCGAGAGCCATACAAAGGTTCGATTCCAGGGGTGATTTCCAGTGCTCGCTTAGTCAATCGGGTATCTGACCTCCGTCAGGGTGCTGCTGGGTTGAAAGCCGGGGAATCCGCTGAAGATTGGATTCACTTGTTTCCTGGAGGTTGCGCAAGGGGGGAACGCAGGCGTGGCATCGACATTCGCTACCTCAGCATCACCTGGACGGTGTGCTCGGACTGCGACCGGGCTGGCGAAGGTTACCAAACGGGTGCCGATGATGCGACGAGATTAGAACGTCACCCCACCGCAGTCAAGTGAGGATTTCGCGGTACTCAATCCAGGCCCTAAACTGGTTCCACCCCACTTCCCTCCTTGACCCCAGCCCCCGACTCGCATAGACTTAGGGTTTGCAGGGAGTGTGGCGAGCGTGTGTGCTTGGCACGATCTTACGACCCGGATCGCAAGATCCTGACCCCCGCACCCATTTCGCCCTCAGCGGGCAACAAAGAAAAGAGCTTTCATGGCAAATCACATCTCTTCCCTCAAGCGCGCCCGTCAGACAGTCGGCAAAACCGCCAACAACCGCGCCAACAAGTCCAAGCTCCGTGGAACCCTCCGCTCGCTCCGTGAAGCCATCGTCAAGGGCGACGCAGAAGGCCTGCGCAAGATCTATTCCGAGACCGCCTCCATCCTCGATAAGAGCGTCCAGAAGGGTGTGCTCCACAAGAACACCGCCAGCCGCTACAAGTCCCGCCTGAATGCGCGCGTCAAGACCGCCATCCTCGCCAAGAAGGCCGCATAAAAGTTCGTAGCAAAAAGTGCCAGCCTCCCAAGAGGCTGGCCTTTGCCTTTAACTAACAACTGAAAACCGACAGATCAGTCATTGCCGCACCAATTCACTGCGGCTTAGCCGTCTGAGCCCCGTCCGAATCTCCCTTCGGGTACTCGCTCGAATACAGCGAAGGCTTCTTCCGCGAAGCACCCTCCGTGTCGCCCAACTGCCCCTCCGAGCTCGTCACCTGCCCCACGGCCGTCGTTCCGCTCGCCACCGCCGCGCTCTGCGAGCTCTCCCCAGCCGGCAGCGCCGCCACCCCGCTCGCCCTTGTCTGCGCCGCAGGAGCCGCCGAAGCTGGCGCACCTCCCGCAGACTCGGAATCAACCTGCTCCGTCGAAGCCACCGACACCGCGACGGAGTTCAACTTGATCGGCCCTTCGCTCGGCTCCGGCTCCATCTTGCGTACCTCTTCCAAAGCCTTCTTATCCGCGCCCGTTAACTCCGGCAGCGCATACACCTCGATATTTCCATTGCGCACCACGGCGAAGTGCAAGCCTGCCGGCGACAGATCGAAGTTCTGCCCCGAGCGCTGAATCGGCGACGCCTGCACCTTCAGCAACTGGCGCCCGTCGTGATTCTGCATCACGGTGATCTCCTGCGCGGTCAGGTCGCTGCTGGTCAGGCTTTCGAGCTCCATCGCACTCGCACTCACCAGCGTCCGGCTCACCGCGAAGCGCCCGGCCTCCGGGGCCGAGACAATCACCGGCGAAACTTGCTGCCCACCGAGCGCCGAAAGCCACGGCTCCTCACCCTTCAGGTTGAAGTAGCTCAACTCCGCCCGATCCTCCGCCCCGCGGCATCCAAATGCCACAAACTCGCTGCGGCTCAAAAAGTAAGGACGCGGTACACAGGTCGTGGTGTAGGCCGCAAGCTCCAGCCGCTTGCCCGCGTGCGAGACGAAGTCGATATCCCACGTCTGCCCCGTCTCCCGCTTCATATCCAGGTAGCCATCCCCCGTCGTCGGCAGATTGATCAACGTCGGCGACCCCACAATCCCAGCCGACTGCGCCAGCATCTTCCCGGTCCCGTGTGCGTTCTCCATCTTCAGCCGGAAGAAGTAGATCTCGACCGCTGGCCTCCGCGGTTCGCCCACGATCTCCACCTTCGCCGGACTGCCGGCGTCGCCTGTGCCCGCCATTGCCCGGGCCAGCGCGGCTGCGTCCGCATCCACAGCCTTCACCTTCGGCCTCGGCGAGAGCGTCTCCACCCCCATCAGATCCTTTTCAGGCGAGATCGCCACGTACCCGATCCTCCGCTTCACATCCAGAAACTCTTCTTGGCGAAACGCCCGCTCGGCCCCACCCTCCGCCAGGTTGCCCACCGGATCGATCACACTCAAGCGCGACCGCACCCTCAGCAAGAATCGTCCATGTCCCAGCGGCCACAGAAACTTGTCGCGATCCCGCGTTCTCCACTCGGTCTTTGCCAGCACCTTGCCGCTCGGCAGTTCAAGCAGCAACGCCGCAACGTTGCGATCGTCGTCATCCTCCTGGCGATCCGGCAGACGAGCCAGCAGCGTCCGCGCCGTGTACGTCAGCAAGAGATGGTTTTCGTCCACAAAATGAATCGTAAAGTTGGTCGCCAACGGCGAAACAAAGTGTGGGGAGGTGAGCGAAAACCCAAGCGGATCCAGAGGAATCACTACCGGTCTCTCATCAGGCTTACCCTTGCTCCCGCCGAAAGCCGTAGCCGTGAGGGCCCCCGCTAAAAGCCATCCGGCGCACACCCGCGCCCCAAAACCTACAAGCCCGACGTCCCTCATCCTGTATCTCATCCCCGGAACCTTCATCACCATGGCCGCGTATGCTGCGTAACAGGAATTCTCGCCCAAGCTGTCGAGCTACGGCTGAAGCGTCTGATGTCAGAAACTCCAGCTCGCCCAATCCGGCTCACCTCTTTTATATCGCTAGCCACCCAAATTGCAAGCTGTCAACCGGCTATCGACAGCATTCGCATCAACGGCACTTTCGACGGTATAACCAAAGAGACTACATCACCCCAAAGACAACGACGTTGCCTCTCCACTTGAAGGATAATCCGATGACCGCCCCAATCAAATCCTGCCTCCGTTTCGCAACCCTCGCCACTGCGACCTTTTGTACCGCCGCCTTGTCCCAGACAACCAGCACCAAACCAACCACCACCTACACCCCCACCCCGAGCTTCGATCTCTCCTCGATCGACCCCTCCGCCAACCCCTGCAACGACTTCTACAAGTTCGCCTGCGGCCACTACGCCGCCAACCACCCCATCCCCGCTGACCAGGCCGCCACCGACGGCTTCTACAACCTCTTCAACGTCAACACCCAGGAGCTCCAGGGCATTCTCGACACCGCCGCCGCAGGCGGAGCCGGACGCTCGGTGGACGCTCAGAAGATCGGCGACTTCTACCACGCCTGCATGGACACCACCGCCATCAACGCCGACGGCCTCAAGCCCCTCAAGCCTCTGCTTAGCGAGATCGACACCATGAACCAGCTCGAGATCGCCACTGTCACCGGCAAACTCCAGCGCATCGGCGTCAACGTCCTCTTCGGCTTCGGCGAGCAGCAGGACTACAAGGACGCCTCCAAGCAGATCGCCTCCATCGACCAGGGCGGCCTCGGCATGCCCGAGAAGGACTTTTACCTCCGCACCGGCGCCAAGGACATCGAGCTCCGCAAAGACTACGTGGCCTACATCACCAAGATCCTCACCCTCAGCGGCATCCCCGCCGCGCAGGCCGCAACCGACGCCAACGACATCATGGAGTTCGAGACCAAACTCGCCAAGGCCAGCATGAGCGTTACCGACCGCCGCGATCCCGACAAGGTCTACCACCTCGTCCCCATCGCCGAAGTCACCAAGTACTTCCCCATGGGCACCTTCAGCCGCTTCGAGGACGCCGTCCACGCGCCGCACGTCACCGAGATCAACAACGCCAACCCCGCGTTCATCCCCGCCCTCGTCTCCACCGTGCGCGACACCGACATCGAAACCGTCCGCGCCTACATGCGCTTCCACCTCATCTCGACCGAAGCCAAGAACCTGCCCGAAGCCTTCGACCAGGCGTCCTTCGAGTTCTACGGCCACGATCTCAGCGGCTCCACCGAACAGCGCGCCCGCTGGAAGCGCTGCTCCGGCGAGGTCGACAACGCGCTCGGCGAGGCGCTCGGCCAGGTCTACGTCAAGCAGTACTTCGCCGGCGACTCCAAGGCCAAAATGCTCGTCATGGTCCACGACATCGAAGACGCCATGGACAAGGACATCGACACCCTCGACTGGATGAGCCCCGCCACCAAGCTCCGCGCGAAAGAAAAACTCCACGCCATCGCCAACAAGATCGGCTACCCCGACAAGTGGCGCGACTACTCCACCCTCACCGTCACCCCGACCGATGCCGTCGCCAACACCATGCGCGCCACCGCCTTCGAAAACGATCGCCAACTCAACAAGATCGGCAAGCCCGTCGACCACAACGAATGGGGCATGACGCCGCCCACCGTCAACGCCTATTACGACCCCTCCATGAACGACATCAACTTTCCCGCCGGCATCCTGCAGCCCAACTTCTACGATCCCAAGACCGACCTCGCCGTAAACTACGGCCACATCGGCGCCGTCATCGGCCATGAGCTCACCCACGGCTTCGACGACGAGGGCAAGAAGTTCGACGCCAAGGGCAATCTCTCCGACTGGTGGACCCCAACCGACACCGCCGCCTTCGAAAAGAAGACCGACTGCCTCGTCAACGAGTACAACCAGTTCGTCCCCGTCGACGACGTCCACGTCAACGGCAAGCTCACCCTCGGCGAGAACACTGCGGATAACGGCGGCCTCGTCCTGGCCTTCATGGCCTATCTCGACCGCGCCAAGCAGGAGCATCTCGACACCACCGCCAAGATCGACGGCTATACCGGCCCGCAACGCTTCTACATCGCCTTCGCCCAGAACTGGTGCTCGAACGATCGCCCCGAGTCCCTGCGCACCGGAGCCCTCACCGATCCGCACTCGCCCGACCAGTTCCGTTCCAACGGCCCCATCGTCAACCAGCCCGGATTCGCCGGCGCCTTCAGCTGCAAGGTCGGCTCCCCCATGGTCCCCACCAACTCCTGCCGCGTCTGGTAACTCACTCTCCCCTGTTCAACTCTCTACTCCGAACTCGCGAATTCCCCGGAGCGAAGGCCACCAAACCTTCGCTCCTAACAACGCGAAGCTCCCCGCCTACGCAGTAGCGCCCGTCCGGCGCAAGGACGCACTAGCCGTTGTCTCTGACCCTCATGCCTAATAAGCCAAAACGCCGCACCCTCGGCTTCGCCGCCTGCTTCCTCGCCAGCGCCCTCTGGGGCTGCGGCTTCTACTTCGGCCGCATTGCGCTCAACGAGATGAGCGTCGGCGCCATGGTCTTCTACCGCTTCCTCTTCGCCTCGCTCATCCTGCTCCCCGTCCTCGTCACCCACAAACCCGGCTTCACTCCGCGCGAGTGGCGCACGCTCCTCATAGCCTCCTTCCTCGGCGTGCCGCTGCAGTTCCTCCTACAGTTCTACGGCCTCTCGCTCACGACCGTCTCGCACGCCTCGCTGATGGTCGGCACCATGCCCGTCATCCTCGCCGTCGGCGCCGCCCTCTTTGCGCACGAACGCATGGACAAGATCGGCTGGCTTGCCCTCGCCGCCTCCACCTCGGGCGCCGCCCTCATCGCGCTCGGCGGACGCCACAACCTCTCCGCCCCGGGCCATCCCACGCTCACCGGCGACCTCTTCTGCGTCGTCTCCCTCGTCATCGCGCTCGGCTGGATCCTTCTCAACAAGCAGCTGATGGAGCGGCACTCCGCCATCGTTGTCACTGCCTACGGCCTCTTCGCCGGAACCCTCATGCTCGCCGTGATCGTCCCCATCGGCTGGGGCCTGCCGCCGATCCATCACATCTCGTTGAAGGCGTGGGCCGCCTCGGCTGCCGCCGGCGTCCTTTGCACGGCGACCACCACCTTCCTCTGGAACTACGGCCTCACCCAGGTTCCGGCCTCGCAGGCCGGCATCCTGCTGAACATGGAGCCCCTCATCGGTTCTTTACTCGGCGTCTTCGCCCTCGGCGAGATCCTGGGCCCGAGCGCCTACACCGGAGCCATCCTGATCCTGGCCGCCGCCATCACCCTCACCCTGCACTCCAAAACAACAGTAGGCGAGCAAGCCTTGAAGTCCACCCTCCAGCCGAACATCGAATAACCCCCCGGCCAACGGGAGGGACCACGCGAAGCCCCAATACCCCACGGAGGTCCTGCCGAAGGCCGCGTGGTCGCCGCCCGCGATTAGCGTGCTTTGATCTCTTTACCTCTCCACCGCAAAAGCAGCACAATCCCAGCAACCACCAGCGCCGCCGACAACCCCAGCCACAAACCGCGCGCCCCCATCTTCTCCCCGAAGCAAAGAACCAGCCCCAGCGGCAGCCCCAGCAGCCAGTAGCTGCACAGGTGCGTAATCAGGCCGGACTTTGTATCCCCCGCACCGCGCAGCGCTCCAATCGCGGTCACCTGCAGCCCATCGCAAAACTGAAAGATCGCCGCCACCAGCATCAGCGGCACCGCCGCCGCAATCACGCCCGCGTCATGCGTAAAGGCCGAGGAGATCACCCGCGGCATCGTCAGAAACACCCCACAGCTCACCGTCATAAAGCACGCGCCGAGCGCAATCGCGGCCCAGCCCGCGGCCTTCGCCTCCACCGGCGCGCCCCGCCCAATCGCTTGCCCCACCCTCACACTCGCCGCGGCCGAGATCCCCAGCGGCACCATAAACGTAAACGAGATACAGTTCAGCGCAATCTCATGCCCCGCCAGAGGCACCGGCCCGAGCGTTGAGATGATGCTCGTCACCACCGCGAAGATCATAATCTCCACCAGGATCGTCGCCCCCGAAGGCCCGCCCAGCTCCAGTAGCCGCTTCAGGCTCGCCCAGTGTGGCCGCAGGCTCTGCCAAAGCCCCCCCGCCAACAGCCCGTACTCCCTCTTCCGATCCACCATCAGCAGCGCCACGATCAAAAACAAAGCCTGGTACACGCGCGCCAGCGAAGTTGCAATCCCCGACCCCACCACCCCCATCGCGCTCCACCCAACCACCCGCCCACCAAGCTCCCACCGGTGCCCAAAGATCAGCAGCCAATCAAACAGCACGTTCACCAGGTTCGCCGAAACCAGTGTCGCCGCAATAATCCGCACATGGTTGAACGCCTGCAGATGCCTCCGCAGCGCAAAATAAAGCAGCAGCGGAAACGTCCCCCAGGACAGCGCCCGCAGCGTCGGAATCGCTCCCGCAACCACCGCCGGATCCGCATGCAGATGCGCGAACCCCAAAGGCGAAAGCAGCGACAGCGCAATCAAAAACACCGAGATCGCCCCCGCCAGCAAAATGCCCTGGAACAACCACCGATGCGCCGCCTTGTAATCCCCCGCACCGTGCGCCTGCGAGATGGTCGTATCCAACCCCAGCAAAATCCCGCCTACGCCAAACGCAAACGTGTTGTAGAGCACCTGCGCCAACGCCGCGGAAGACAGAGGCACCGCCGCATTCGGCAGATGCCCCACCATCACCGTGTCGACCAGCCCCATCGACATCCAGCCCACCTCGGCCAGCACCAGCGGCAGCGCAATCCGCAGCATCGGCCGCATCTCGCGACGAAACGCCGCTCCCGCGCCAGCCATATCGAGTTGCACTACCCGCTCGCTCATAAATTTACGCTCAACAAGAAACTCGTCATCCTGAGCTAAGGCTCTTGCGGTGAGACTGCAAGAGCCGCAGTCGAAGGACCCCGAAGCATTCTGCACCGCCACAACCGCCCGTCCCTTCCTGACTGAGCCGCAGCCCGCCCCTAGACCGGCGTAATAATTCCGCCCACCGGCAACGACTTCGGCAACCCACCCGGCCTCCGCAACTTCATCGCTTCCGCGGTCATATCCGTATACTTCAACCCCGCACCCGTATTGAACAGCACCACCCGATCCGAAGCTTTCAACTCACCAGCCGCAATCAGCCGATCATAAGCCGCCGTAGCCGCCGCACCCTCGGGCGAAAGGAAGATTCCCTCGTGCTTCGCATAATCCAGAATGCTCGCCAGGATCTCCTCATCGGTCGAAGCAATCGCCTGCCCACCCGACTCCCGCACGATGTCGAGAATGATCGCATCCCCATAAGGCTTCGGCACCCGCAAACCCGCCGCAAACGTCGAAGCATTCTGGAAGAACTCACTCGCCGGCTTATCCGCGTCATACGCCGTCACAATCGGCGCGCAGCCGGTCGATTGCAGCGCAAACATCTTCGGCCGCTTGCTGCCCTTCGCAATCCAGCCCAGCTCTTCCATCTCCTCAAACGCCTTCCACATCCCGATCAGCCCCACGCCGCCGCCAGTCGGATAGAACACCGCATCCGGATACTCCCACCCCAGCTGCTCCGCGAGCTCGTACCCCATCGTCTTCTTACCCTCAACCCGAAACGGCTCCTTCAGCGTCGAGATGTCGAACCACGTCTCACTCGCCGCCGCGCCCGCCGCCTTCTGCGCCTTGATCTCCTCGCCCACCATCCGCGCGCAGTCCGAGATCAGCCCATCCACCATGTGCACATCCGCCCCGTACACAATGCCCTCAAGATAGTTCGCAAACGGCACATCCTGCGGCATACAGAGATGCGCGGTAATCCCCGCAGCCGCCGCATACGCCGCCAGCGCTCCCGCCGCATTGCCCGCCGAAGGCACCGCAAGGTGCTTCAACCCGTAGTGCTTCGCCATCGAAACCGCCAGCCCAAGCCCCCGAGCCTTGAAGCTCCCAGTAGGATTCGCACCCTCTTCCTTGATATAAAGCCCCGGGTACCGCTTGCTCTTCAGCATCGGCGTCCAACCCTCGCCCAGCGTCACCGGCTCCACATCCGGCAGCACGTCCTTATACCGCCACATCCCCAGCGACCGCGCCGACTCCGCCGCGTACTTCGCCGGGCTCTCGCGCCGCGCCGTCTTCCGCAGCGCGTCCATGTCATACCGAACGTACAAGCTCTCCTGCGTCGCAGGGTCCAGCGTCTGCGGCGTATCCGCAGTCATCCGATTCTTTGACCGGGCCGATTCCAGATAAGCGATTTGTGCCATCCCTCAATGCTACCGGATTCACCCCACGCCAAAAACTCACCACGGCTTAACCCGGATCACACGGATAAGAACAGATCCAATCAAGATCTTGTTCTTAGATCCGTGTTGATCCGTTCAATCCATTTGATCCGTGTTAAGTCTTCGCCTTGTGCCGATGAGAGAATCAAACAGATGCTAGATTCTCCAATCCGCATGATCGCCATCGACCTCGACGGCACGCTGCTCGGCGCCGAAACCCAGGTCTCCCGCCGCAACCTCGCCGCCCTCCGCGCCGCACAAGCCGCCGGCATCGAAGTCGTCATCGCCACCGGCCGCCGCCACTCCTACGCCCTCAAGGTCCTGCGCCCGCTCGCGCTCGCCCCCGAAACCCTCCTCGTCAGCTCCAACGGCGCCGTCGTCCGCACCTTCGCCTCCGCGCTCATCGAGCGCATGCACATGGAGACACCCGTCGCCCGCTGGCTCTGCGGCCACCTCGCCGAGTTCCGCAACGCGCTCGTCATCACCTTCGACAAGGTCGGCCTCGACGGCGAAGACACCCGCGGCGCGCTCGTCGTCGAAGAGCTCGAAGACCTGCATGCCTCCATCGACAAGTGGATGATCGCGAACGCACCCTACATCGCCACCGTCCGCCCCATCGAAGACTGCCTCGACGTCGACGCGCCCATCCAGATGATGCTCTGCGGGACCGTCGAGCGCATGCGCCGCGCCGAAGCCCACATGATCGCGCACCCCTGGATTGCGCCTGTAGGCGACACCCACGCTAGCCAGCCTAACCCCGAGATCAAGATCTCCCTCAACCGCACCGAGTACCCCGAGCGCGATCTCTCGATCGTCGACATCCTCCCCGCCGGCTGCGCCAAGGGCGCCGCGCTCCTGCGCCTCGCCGCCGCGCGCAACATCCGCCCCTCCGAGATCATGGCCATCGGCGACAACTGGAACGACCTCTCCATGCTTGAGATCGCCGGACACCCCGTCCTGATGGGCAACGCACCCGAAGACCTGAAACTCATCGCCGCCGCACGCAGCTGGCACATCACCGCGCACCACCTCGAAGACGGCGTTGCCGACGCCATCGAACTGCTAACGCAAACCACCCCAGTCTTGTCCAACAGCCTGTAAACACATGTCCCGCCGGAGCCCTTCGGGCCGTCTTGGGCTTCGCGTTAGTCCTCCCGGTGGTCGGCACAAGCCTCTTTTCCGACCAAAGGGAGGACCACGCGAAGCAATCACCCCACGAAGTGCTCGCCCCGCGCGACAAGCGGGCCCGTCCGGCAGGACATCTGGTAACCTCTTTGCAAATGCCTTTCCTGCGAACTCTCGGCTTCACCGCGCTCAGTTTTGCGCTCGCGGCCCCGTTCGCCCACGCCATGGAGCGCATCACGCTCCACAACGGCTCCACCTTCGACTGCGTGCGGCACGAGCCAGTCGACGGCAAAGTCCGCCTCTATCTCGAACCCACCACCCCCGGCGCTGACCCCGGCTACACCGACGTCGCACCCGCATCCATAGCGCTCGTCGAGAGCGTCCCCGACCCACCGCCGCCCACAACCACCCGTGTTGGTCCCGTCGCGGCGAACCTCGCTCTCCCCGCCCAGCCCTCCATCGCCGAACTCGGCCACCTCCTCTCCGCCGCCGGAGCCACCCACAACATCGACGCCGCGCTCCTCGCCTCGGTCGTCCACGCCGAATCCGGCGGACGCGCCCACGCCATCTCGCGCACCGGCGCCCAGGGCCTCATGCAGCTTATGCCTTCAACCGCGTCAGCGGTTGGGGTAAGGGACGCCTTCGTCCCCGCCGACAACGTCGAAGGCGGAACCCGCTACCTCGACGCCCTGCTCACCCGCTACCACGACAACATCCCCCTCGCGCTCGCCGCCTACAACGCCGGCCCCGGCGCCGTCGACAAGTACCACGGCGTGCCACCCTTCCGCGAAACCCGAGCCTACGTCGCCCGCGTCATCCGCGAGTTCAACCGCCGCAAAACCGAAGCCGTCCGCCTGGCGAAATCCAGCTCCAAAACAAATCTGCTCGCCAAGGCTCAATAAACCCATGGCAAAACCCACCCTGCGCAAGGTCGCACCCTGGCTCGTGCTTGTCGTCCTGGTCGGCTTCATCGGCTGGAAGCTCCACACCTCGCACTTCGACTGGGCCGGCTTCGCCCAAAGCTGCCGCACCGCCGATCTCCGCCTGCTGCTCCTCGCCACCCTCCTCATCCAGGCAAACTACGCCACGCGCGCCATGCGCTGGGCCGTCTTCCTCAAGCCCATCCTCCGCACCTCCGGACGCCCTGCGGTCTCCTGGCGCGCACTCGTCGGCCCGCAGTTCGTCGGCTTCACCGGCCTCGCCATCTTCGGCCGCATCGGCGAGCTCATCCGCCCGCTCCTCGTCTCCCGCCGCACCGGCCTCACCTTCGCCTCGCAGATCGCAGTCGTCGCCGTCGAACGCGTCTTCGACCTCGGCGCCTTCGGCCTCATCTTCTCGCTCAACCTGCTGCTCGCCTCCGGCCTGCAGACCCTGCCGTTCATCCACAAAGCGGGCTACACTATCGCCGGCCTCACCGTCGCCATCGGCCTCTTTGTCGTCGTCGTCCGCTTCGCCGGGGAGCACGTCGCGCAACTCACCGAACAGCTCTTCGGCCGACTCTCGAAGCCCCTGGCAGCCTCCGTCGCCGATAAGATCCGCTCCTTCCACCAGGGCCTCGACGTCATCACCGGCTTCTCCGAGTTCCTGCAACTCGCCTTCCTCTCGCTTGCCACCTGGGCCATCATCGTCGTCACCTACGTCCTGGTCCTGCGCGCCTTTCCCTCGCCCGTCCACGAGCTCAGCGTCGGCTCCGTCATCGTGCTCATGGGCTTCAGCATCGCGGGCTCCGCGCTGCCGATCCCCGGAGGAGGCGGCGCCTGGGCCGGCAACGTCTTCGCGCTCACCGAGCTCTTCCACGTCCCGTCGGAGATCGCCGCCGGCGCCGGCCTCATGGTCTGGCTCATCGGGTCCATGTCCGTCATCCCCTTCGGCCTCATCTACGCAAGAATCGAAGGCATCTCACTTCGGCAAGTGGCGACTACGAGCGAAGAAGAAGTAGAGACAAGTACGTCCTAACGCCGGACGGGCGGCACTTCGTGCTGTTTTGGGCTTCGCGTCGCTCCTCCCGCTGGTCGGCACAGATGATTGTGCCGACCAACGGGAGGACAACGCGAAGCTCCCGGCGTACGCAGTACAATCAGTAAAAGCATGAAGTGTCCTTACTGTGGTTTTGCCCAGGATCGTGTCGTCGACTCGCGCGAGAGCAAAGACGCCGACTCCATCCGGCGCCGGCGCGAGTGCGAACGCTGCAACAAGCGCTTCACCACCTACGAACGCATCGATGAAATCCCCTACATGGTCGTCAAAAAGGACGGCCGCCGCGAGCGCTTCGACCGCCAAAAGATCCTCAACGGCCTTCTCCAGGCCTGCCAGAAGCGCAACGTCTCCGCCGCGCAGATGCAGGCGATCGTGGATGAGACTGAGGCCTTCGTCGTCGACTCCCCCGAACGCGAACGCCAGACCACGGCCATCGGCGAGCTCATCATGTTGCGCCTCAAGCAGATCGATACCGTAGCCTACATCCGCTTCGCCAGCGTCTACCGCGACTTCAAAGACGTCCGTGAATTCAAAGCCGAACTCGAAGAGCTGCTCAGCAGCAAAGAACCCCGCAAGCCCTTGAAAGGATAACCAAGCTTTGTCAGATATCGCGAAAACGCCCCACAAGATCACCCTCATCCCCGGCGACGGCATCGGCCCCGAAGTCTCCTCCGCTGTCGTGCAGATCCTCGAAGCCGCCGGAGCCAAGACCGGCTGCACCTTCGAATGGCACCGCCACGACGCCGGCGCCGACGCCTTCGCCGCCACCGGCGAGTACATCCCCAAGGCGCTCTACGAGTCCATCGAAGCCAACAAGGTCGCGCTCAAAGGCCCCGTTACCACCCCCATCGGCGGAGGCTTCGCCTCGATCAACGTCACCCTCCGCAAGAAGTTCGACCTCTACGCCAACTTCCGCCCGATCAAGAACCTTCCCGGCCTCAAGACCAACTACCCCGGCGTCGACCTCATCATCTTCCGCGAGAACACCGAAGACCTCTACGCCGGACTCGAAGTCATGGTCGTCCCCGGGGTCGCGCAGTCGCTCAAGATCATCACCGAAAAAGGCTCCACCCGCATCGCCCGGTCCGCCTTCGAGTACGCCCGCAAGCACGGTCGAAAGAAGATCCACTCCATCCACAAAGCGAACATCATGAAGCTCACCGACGGCCTCTTCCTCGAGTGCGCGCGCAAGGTCGCCGCCGAATACCCCGAGATCGAGTACAAAGAGCACATCGTCGACAACACCTGCATGCAGCTCGTCATGAACCCCTACCAGTACGACATCCTCCTCACCTCCAACCTCTACGGCGACATCCTCTCCGACCTCTGCTCCGCCTTCGTCGGCGGCCTCGGCCTCGTTCCCGGCGCGAACCTCGGCGTCAAAGCCGCAATCTTCGAAGCCGTCCACGGCTCCGCTCCGGACATCGCTGGCAAGGACCTCGCCAACCCAACCGCACTCCTCCAAAGCGCGGTCCTGATGCTCCATCACCTGGACGAAACCGCCACCGCCGAGCTCATCCAGAAGGCCCTCGAACAGGTCTACACGGAAGGCAAAACCCTCACCAAGGACGTAGGCGGCACCAGTGGCACAACAGCCTTCGCCGCAGCCATCATCAACGCCCTGGCCTGACTCTGAACTGGCGAACTCGAAACTCTCAACTCACGAAGTCAAAGCTTTCGAAAGTTGCATCCCCACAACACCCCGTCATCCTGAGCGAAGGCACTTGCCAGCTTCATCGGCAAGTGCCGCAGTCGAAGGAGCCCGAAGCCCTTTAGCCCGGCACTAACACTCAGGCTTTCTCACTAGAGCTTCCAAGCCAACAGCCATCAAGCTCCCACCCAAGGAGTCCCAATGACCCCCCGCTCCCTTATCCTCCTCACCACCCTGACCCTCCTCTTTGGCTGCAAAGCCGACTCCGCCACCCACTCCGCCGAATCCATCGACAAGGCTGCCGTCCCCAACAGCGCCGAGTCCCCGCGCACCTCCGTCCCCGTCGGCCAGTCCACCGTCACCGGCACCGTCGACTTCACCGGCAAGCCGCCCGCCAAGGTCCTCATCGACACCACCATGGACCCCGCCTGCGCCATGGGCCCATCCACCGGCCCCGTCTACACCGAGCAGTACGTCGTCAACAACGGCCATCTCGCCAACGTCTTCGTCTACGTCAAGAGCGGCCCACCCGCCGCCATGCAATCCGGCGTCGTCGCCGCACCCGTCGTGCTCGACCAGAAGGGCTGCCAGTACATCCCGCACGTCATCGGCGTCGTCCAGGGCGGCTCCGTCCAGTTCATGAACTCCGACATCACCATGCACAACATCCACACCATGCCCACGACCGTCGGCAATCAACCCATTGACATCTCCCAAGGCCCCCGCGGCATTCCCGTCACGAAGCAGTTCATGAAACCCGAGCTCATGATGCCCGTCCGCTGCAACAACCATCCCTGGATGAACGCCTTCATCAACGTCGCGCCCACCCCCTTCTTCGCCGTCTCAGATGCCCAGGGTCACTTCACCATCACCGGCATGCCCGCAGGAGACTACGTCCTCGCCGCCGTCCACGAAAAGCTCGGCGAAAAGGACATCCCTCTCGCCGTTCCCGCCACCGGCACCGCCAAAGCCAGCTTCACCTTCGCCGCCCAGTAGCTCGTCGGACTGATCACGGGCGTCTCGCGAGGACAAGAGGCTGGTAGTAACCACTCTCCGCAGGCATAAGCCACACGGGCTCTGCAAATCCCGCCGCGCGCAGCGCTACAGTCAGTTCCTGCCGTTTCAAGGCGCGATACTCCGACACAAAATGCCGTGTGGCCCAGCTTCCTTCCTCTTCCACGGTCAGGTAGAGGTGGAGTGTATATCCCGCAGCTTCTTTCCAGTCCCACACCTGGTGGACGATTCTGCGGCTCCCAGCTTCGCCGAAAAAGGCGGGTTCCTGCATCGCGGGTCTTTGCTCAACGAGCAAGTCATAGTCGCGGATACTCGCCATAAACAGTCCACCCGGCCTTAGCCTCCCCGCCATCGCACCCACCGCTGAGCTCAGCTCCGCCGGGCTAAGGTGAGGCAAGGCATTGTCGAACGCTGCCACGACGTCGAATCCGCTTTCGGGAATCTCACGCAGATCCGTCATATCCGAGACATAAAACTCAATCACCAGCCCACGTTCCCGAGCCTCTCTTCGCGCCCTCGTCACCTCCGCCGCGCTCAAATCGGATCCAACCACTCGGTGTCCCGAAGCCGCGAGCCCCAGCGCCTGGGTGCCAATACCGCACGCGCAGTCCAAAATCCTCAGCTGCGGGCCGGGCAGCTCCCGCGCCATCACCGCGTTCAAGATCCCCGCCTGGCGCTGAATCGACCGGTCCCAATCTTCAAAGATCAGGTGGTAGCACTCGGCCATCGAGTCATAGAAACTCAGCGTCTTCTCCGACATCGCACTCGCCTTCCTCCCTCGGAATCTACCCTCCTCATCCTAGTCGGGGCGCCATGCGTTAGAGCAGAACATCGTTGCCGCAGAGGTAAGCTCCTCTAGGCAGCGTCCAGTTGCGGACACCAATCGTCGCCGGTGGACAGCAAGATCAGCATCCCAGCCAGCAGAAACTCCGTTCCATCAAGATCTGCGCTTGTGCCTTTCGGTCCGCAACGTGCTTACATAACGGCAATACTTAAGGACGCAACGCTGGCGGCACACACGAGGGACTCCACGCATGTCGACCTTCCTGCAAGATCTTCGCTACGCTCTCCGCCAGCTGCGGAAATCCCCCGGCTTCACCCTCACCGCCGTCCTCACGCTCGCGATCGGCATCGGCGCCAACACCGCCTCGTTCAGCATGATGGACGCCGTCGTCCTGCGGCCGCTCGCAATCCCGGATCTCGATCACGTCGTCACCATCTACGAGAAGCGTGCCGACGGCGTCGCACGCCCCGCCGCGCTCGCCAACTTCGAAGACTGGCAGCGTCAAAGCCACTCCTTCGAGCAGCTCGCCGTCCGCACCAACGCCGACCTTAGCATGACCGGAGCCGGCGACCCCACGCGCGTACAAGCCATCTACGCCTCCCCCTCCTTCTTCACAGTCCTGCGCTCCGAAGCCTTCCTCGGCCGCGTCTTCAACGCAACCGACGCCCAATCCGGCCGCAACAACGTCGCCGTCCTCAGCTATAGCTTCTGGAAGTCGCACCTCAACAGCGACCCCGCCATCCTCGGCCGCAAGCTCGAGCTCAACCAGCAGCCCTACACCGTCATCGGCATCATGCCAAAGACCACGCAGTACCCCGCCACCACCGACTTCTTTCTCCCCCTCGCACCCCTCCCCGCGCAGCTCACCAACCGCACCGAGCACAACTTCCTCGTCCTCGGACGCCTGCGCCCGGGCGTCACCCTCACGCAGGCCCAGGCCGAGCTCAACCTCATCGCCGACCGCCTCGCCCACGCCTACCCAGCCACCAACGAGAACTCCTCCATCAAAGTGGAGACGCTACTGCAAGGCGTCAACGGCGATCTCACCCCGCTCTTCTTCGCTCTGAGCCAGGGCGCAACCTTCCTCGTTCTCATGGTCGTCTGCGCAAACGTCGCCAACCTGCAGTTCGCGCGCGGCCTCGCCCGCCGGCCGGAGGTCGCCCTGCGCATCGCCCTCGGCGCCAGCCGCTGGCGCCTCCTGCGACAGCTCCTCACGGAGAGCCTAATCGTCGCAATGCTCGGCGGCTCTGGCGGCCTGCTCTTCGCCGTGCTGCAGATGCACATCAGCAAGGTCACCATGCCGGATCAAGTCGCCCGCCTCGTCGCCGGCTGGTCCAACATCTCGCTCAACGGCCGAGCCCTCGCGATCAGCCTCTTCCTCGCGATCATCGCCGGCCTAGTCTCCGGCCTCGCCCCGTCGCTCGAAGCTCTCCGCGTCAACCTCACGGATCAACTCAAAGCCGGCTCCCGCTCCGTCTCGGGCTCCATCCGCACCAGCCGCCTCAGAAACATCCTCGCCGTCTCGCAGATCTCGCTCGCCGTCGCCCTCGTCATCGGGACGTCGCTCATGTGCAAGGGCATGCTCGGCATGCTGCACCTCGGCGACCGCTACCAGCCCAACCGCATGCTCACCTTCAACGTCCACCTACCGGAGGCCCGTTACGACACGCCCGAAAAACAAGCCGCCTGGTACACGCAGAGCCTCGCCCGCCTCCGCACCCTCCCCGGTGTCGAGCAGGCCTCCGCCACCTCAACCCTCCCCTACAGCGACGATGGCTGGCTCGACCAGGCGCAGATCGAAGGCCGCGCCCTCATCCCCGGCAAAGAGCCAAACGCCTTGCGGATCACCGTTAGCAACGCCTACTTCAACACCCTCCACATCCCCCTCCTACCCAACGGCGGCCGCACCTTCACCGCCAGCGACACCCTCCAATCCGAACCCGTAGCCGTTATCAGCAGCCAATTCGCCACACGCTACTTCCCCCAGGAAAGCCCGCTCGGACACCGCATTCGCATAGGCGGTCCCGGCCAGAACCAGACCCCGTGGCTCACCATCGTCGGCATCGTCGACGAGACCTCGTACGAGCTCTGGGAGCGGTCTCACCCCGCCGCCGTCTACATGAGCGCAGCCCAGCTTCCGCAAAGCAGCATGAACTACTCCATCATCGCCGCCGGCGACCCCTCCACCCTCGCGCCCGCAGCCCGCAAGGCCCTCGCCACCCTCGATCCCACACTCCCACTCGATCGCGTCCAGACCTACGCGCAGTTCCTGCACCTCCAACTCACCGGCCTCTTCTACATCTCCGGCACCCTCGCCTTCGACGCCTTCCTTGCGCTTCTGCTCGCCGCCATCGGCATCTTCGGCGCCATGGAGAACCTCGTCGGCGAACGCACGCGCGAGATCGGTGTGCGCCTCGCCCTCGGCGCCCGCCGCGAAGACGTCCTGCGCATGATCCTCGGCCGTGCCGGCCAACTCACCGCCATCGGCATCTGTGTAGGGCTCGTGCTGGCGTTCGGCCTCGCGCGCATGGCAGCGCCAACCTCCTCTACCAGGTCCGCCCCGACGATCCCACCGTCTTCGCCTCCATCACCCTCGCCATCGCCGCCATCGCGCTCCTCGCAAGCTGGCTCCCCGCGCGCCGTGCCTCGCGCGTCGATCCCATGAACGCCCTGCGCAACGAATAGTCCTGGCGCAGTTTCGTGACGCCGGTCTCTGGCCTCTCAGGTGTAGGAGAGGCCACAGCCATCGCGTGATCCCCTCATCGGCCGCCCATAAACCGTCATCCTGAGCGAAGGCTCTTGGAGCTTTACCGCAAGAGCCGCAGTCGCACGACCCCGACGAGGAAGGACCGCCTCGGAACTTTCTCCCTTTCTCCCCACGATGCTCGGGCAAACGCCAGACCTGCCACACCCGCCTGACCTCAAGCCGATCGCGGCCCTCGCCCATGCACCGGCGAGGCAAGACACGCGCGTCGCGAAACAAACCAGGGACCCAACCACCGATCTTGCATCTATCGCAACATCCGAAAAATTCGATATGCTGATCCGCATAGAATCGTAGAAAAATTCCCAGTTCAAAAAAACAGACGAAAAAACAGCTCTCCTTTGGAGGTAGTGTGAACCAGGCAAAGTTATCTCTTCTCTGGCTTGCGATCGGTGCCATTCCGATCTGCGCCCAGACCCCGGCGAGCCACTCCGGCGCCATCCCCGACCCAAGCACCACCGCACTCCCCGACGTACCCGTCGCAACCACAAACCCACCCGCGGCCATCCCCTACACCTTCACCGCCACACCGCACTTCCTGCAATCCCCTGCCCAGCCCCAGACCAGCGAGCCCGCGACCGCACCCACCGGCCCCGACCCGCTCACCTGGCACGGCATCACCCTCTACGGCGCGTACGACGTCGGCCTCGGCTGGGTCAGCCACGGCCTTCCCGAAAACGGCTACAACTACGAGGGCGAATCGCTCGTCAACCGCAACGGCTATCAAGCTCGCTTCGTCGTAGCCCCCAACAATCTGCAGCAGACAGGGTTCGGCGTCCGCGGCAAGATCGAGTTCACGCCCGGCTGGTACGCCGTCTTCAACGCCTCCACCGGCATCAATCCGCAGTCCGGCCTCCTCGCCAACGCCTCAAAAACCGACATCATCAACAACGGCCTTCCCCGCAGCAGCTACTCCGAGGCCATCGACGGCGCACGCGCCGGTCAGCCGCTCAACGACGAGTACTACGGCGGTGTCTCGTCCGACCGCTTCGGCACCCTCACCTTCGGCCGCCAGCGCTCCCTCGGCACCGATATCATGCTGCAATACGACCCCGCCAGCGGCAGCTATGCCTTCTCCTACATCGGCTACAACGGCACCATGGCCGGCGGCGGAGACACCGAAGACAGCCGCTGGGACGACGCCGTCAAGTACAAAGTTGAATACGGCCACGCCCGTCTCTCCGCCATGTACAAGCTCGCCGACGGCAACGGCGGCTGCTTCTCCGCCTCCGCAACTTGGACCGCCGCCACCTGCACGCCTGAAACCGCGCACAACAATGCCTACGGCGGCGGCATCGGCGCAAACAACAAACGCCTCTCCGGCGACCTCCTCTACCAGCACTACAACCAGGCCATCAGCGTCCTCAATCCACTCCTTGGCGCCCAAAGCGCCGCGCCCTCAGCCTCCTACCAGAACACCACCGACAGCGTAAACGAGCACCCCATCACCGGCGCCAACCTCATCTCCACCGACGACACCCTCTACGGCATCGTCACCGACAACAACGCCTTCCTCGCCTCCGCCAAGTACACCGGCGACCAGTTCAAGGTCTACGGCGGCTTCGAGTACATCTGGCAGAACAACCCGCACGACCCCCTCGGCGTCGGAGCCTCCGACCAGGGCGGCTACTTCATGAGCGGCGTCGAAGACAACAATCTCGACACCGAAAAGATCCTCCGCATCTGGTGGACCGGCGTCAAGTACTCCTACGACGCCAAGACCGACATTACCTTTGCCTGGTACGAGCAGTTGCAGAACGACTTCCGTTCTCCGCAGACCTGCTCCGCCACAGCCGGATTCCGCGCCTCCTGCGCTGGCGCCCTCAACGAAGGCTCCCTCTACTCCGACCATCACTTCACCCGGCATTTCGATGCCTTCGTCGGCCTCGCCTACTCCTTCGTCTACGGAGGCGCGGCCATCGCCATCCCCCACGGCCCCGGCGTTCCCTACCTCCACAACAGCAACTTCGCACCCACCATCGGCGGCCGCTTTACCTTCTAAAAGTCGTAGCAGCTCCAAAGGGGAAGATGAAGCAAATGCCACGATATCCACCGATTACGACGCCTCGGGAAAACGGTAGTCTGCCGCCGGCACGCCACTTCGCCTGGGTGGCCGGGCGCCGGGGTTGGGTGCCCCAGGTCTCGCCTTTGAGACCTGGGTCCCTACACTCGAACCCAGCTCCGCTTCTCGCGGTCCTTCACCTTGCCTTTCAGTTGTGATGCCCCTCCGCAGCCCCGCCCAGAACGAACCGGCTCATCACCCCCTGCGTTGCAAGCGAGAGGACGCTACCTGTCAGCGCATACAGCGCCAACCCCGACGCGTAATGCCAACTCACATACCCGAACCCAATCGTCGTCAGGCACGCCATCACCTTCTGCTGCCTCGCGTCCACCCCCGGCGAAGGCGTCATCCACTGCACCATCAGCTGCGAAACTCCCATCAGCACCGGCAGTACATGATATGGATCGGCCGCCGACAAATCATGCAGCCATAACCACTCCGCACCATGCAGCGCAGGCGCCTTGCGCAGCATCCCGAAGAACGCAAACAGCAGAGGCATCTGCACCAGCAAAGGCAGACACCCGCCCCAAGGATTCACCCCGCTCTCCTTCTGCACCTGCGCAATCTCAGCCGACATCTGGCCGCGGCGCGAATCCGTAAGCGGCACGCCCTTGTACCGCTCCCTGATCACGCCAATCGCCGGCTGAATCCGCTGCATCTTCACCCCGCTCCGCATACTGATGATGCGCAACGGCAGCAGCAGCCCGTTGACCCCAGCCGTCAGCAACACAATTGCCCAACCCCACGAGCCCTCACCTCGCGCAGCCAGGCGCGACTGAACGAACGCAAGCACAACAAACAGCTTCTCCTCGAAGACATTCATAGACCCACGCCCGACAGCGCCTGGCTCTCGCGCGACCTGTGCCTTCGCCGCCTCCGTATGGAAGAAGGCACTACCGTTCAACTTCACGATCGGCCTAGGACCAAAGAACGCGAGAGCCAACAACACCATCAACAGAACCAACCACCGACTGCTATTTGAACTTCCCAACTCTGGTTTCCTAAACTCAGCCATCGCAAATCTCCGCGCCATTGCAGCACGCATCGCACGCAGCCAATCACTGGCCGCGCAACGCATCCTCAATGTGCTGTAAGTCATCAGCTCCCCACGAGCTACGCAGACGGCATAAGCCCGTCGCGCCGCCCGTCAGGACACAAGCCTTTTGTCACCCCGGCAGGGGATCTGCTGCTGTAGCTGCACAACAGCAAAAGGCAAGCCGCTCTAGCTTAGATAATCCGGCGGGGGAAGCTGAAAGCGGAAAGGTAGAACCAGCGTAGGAGTTGGCAGACCGGCAGCGACAACGCGTCTCGCGACCTGGCGGTACGATCCGGGCGCAAAGAGCACCCCCGTGAGCCCACTCAGACTCGCAACAATCGCCTCATGAAGCGCCGACGACGAGCTAACAAGAAAGAGGACGAGACTCGAAAAGATCAACAGACCCGCGAACGCCGACAGTCCGCTCACCATCGTCCCCGACCACCGACTCGTCATCCACGCGACAAACAACGACAGACTCAGCGCAACGTGAAGCCGGCGGTATCGTTGTACATCCATAGGGAACTCTTCCGAAATCAAATTCAAACTACCACGCACCCTAACCCGCCGCAATCGCTACTTCGGCAGCACCACACCCGCCGACCACGGCGGCACAATCCCGTTCTCCCGCGCATACGCAATCAACTGCCCCATATGCTCGTTGTCATGGCAGATGATCCGCAGATACATCCCGTCAACGTCCGCGGCCGTCCCTTGAATCTTTACCTTGCGCTGCAGTTCGCCGGGCTTCAGCGCCGCTCGCGCCCTCTTCACCGCATCGAGCGACTGCCGCAGGTAGGCCATCACCTCCGGCTTTGACACAATCCTCTTCTCCACATCATCCCCTTCGAGCGCGTGCGGCATCTTCGGCCCGGTCACGCTGAGCAGGTAAAAGTTCGCCTGCGCGATATGCATGATCACCTCGCTCACCGACCGCACACCCGGCGCCGGCCGCCAACCATATTTCTCCGCCGGAATCGCATCCGCAATCGAGATCAAGAGCCGCGAAACATACCGCCACTCGCCGTCGTATCCCTCCCAGATTCCTTCGTTCGCAGGCTGAGCGGCAGGCGTCTGGGCATGGACGGTGGAAGCGCAGAAAACAAGAGCGGCAAAGAGGAGTCTCCGAAGCATGTGCAGACTTTACCAGAACATCTCGCGGCCGTAGGAAAGTTCCTGAAGCGGTCCTACCGCAAAGCAATCAGTCCAGTACAACGCTTTAATCTTGCCATTCACCCAGGGCCGTAATACCTTGGGCGCACCTCACAAAAGGAAAATCCACGCATGAAAGCCGCCGCACTTCGACTTATCGCAATCCTGTTGTTCGCGATCGGGGTGCTGCATGCGCAGGCGCCCGATCTCACCGGCAACTGGCAGGGCACCCTGGAGGTCGGGAAAGGCCTTCGGACCATCCTCAAAATCTCGAAAGACGACGCCGGCGCATACAGGGCCGTGATGTACAGCATCGACCAGGGCGGCGGACCCATCACCGTCTCCTCGGTCACCGAGGATAAGCTGAACGTCGCTTTCACCATCAAGTCCCTCGATGTCACCTACGCGGGAACGTTGAACGCCGATCACACCGCCATCGTCGGCAACGCAACCCAGAACGGCCAGACCCATCCACTCAACCTGACGCGTCCCACGGCAGAAAATGCGTGGGCCATCCCGGAGCCGCCCAAGTCCATGCCGGCCAACGCAAAGCCTAAGTTCGACGTGGTCACCGTCAAACCCAGCAATCCAAACACTCCCGGAAAGCTCTTCACCATCCGCGGACGCCAGGTCATGACCATCAACACCACGGTGAATGACCTCATTACCTTCGCCTATTCGCTGCAAACCAAGGAGATCCTCAACGCACCCCCTTGGATGGAAGAGAAGTACGACGTCGCGGGCGTGCCGGACATCGAAGGCCAGCCCAACATCCAGCAGATGCGCATCCTCCTCCAGGACGCGCTCGTCGAGCGCTTTGGCCTGAAGTTCCACAACGAGGAACGCGAGATGACAGCCTACGTCCTCACCGTCGCCAGGGGAACCCCGAAGCTCACCCTCACCTCCGACCAGCCAGGCTCACCCGGGAACTTCATCTTCCGCGGCCTCGGCAAACTCATGGTGACCAACTCAACCATGAAGGACTTCTGTCACGGCATGCAGGAGGCCGTCATGGACAAGCCCGTCGTGGACCACACCGGACTAACCGACCGCTACGACTTCAACCTCAGCTGGACGCCCGACCAGTCCCAGTTCAGCTCCTTCGGCGTCCACATCCCGACGCCCGATCCCAACGACCCCAACCCATTGCCTAGCCTCTACACTGCCCTTCAGGAGCAGCTCGGCCTGAAGATGGACGTCGCCAAGGCAAACGTCCAGGTCATGATCGTCGACCACATCGACAAGCCCACCGCCAACTAACGCCAGCCCTGACTGTGGAAATTTTTGTCAAGGGGTTCTCATCTCCAAAAATCCCGTATCCTATTTCTAATCAACTATTTACGACGATTAATAACTTGTCCTATCCACCCTGTCCGATCCGATAAAATAGAAGCAGTGGAAAAGAAAAGCTCCGAAACTCTTCCTCTAGCAGAGTCCCAGGAGACTGGCTGCAGCACACTTTGGGTGCCCCAGGTCTCGTTTTGACACCTGGGTATCGCGGAGGCTTAAGCCTCAGAACAGACTAAGTCCTTTCGTTTCAATATTTTACGAATAAAGCATTTGTTTTGAATACTTTACCGAAAACAAGGGGGGGAGGGGTACCCCTCTACTTCGCATCATCGATCGGCTGCGGCGGGTAGTAAGCCGTCGCCCCAGCCTGCGCGAGCGACAGATAAATCGTCTCTCCAGGCGCAAGATCGTTCGTCAGATGCAGCTCAACCACCAGCCCATAAGGCATATCGGGAAAGTACGATGGCCTTGTAATCACGTGCAGCACCTGGTGTGGATTCTTCGCATTCTGCAACGAAATGAACGCCACCCGCTGCGTCGAGTTCGTCGCAATATACGCCGTGCGCACCGGCTGCTGTACCGGTCCCGCCTGCCAGCTGTTCGCCGTATTGATCCCGATCAGCGCAGCGCGCGTCGGCATAGGACTGGTCTCGAGCGGTTCCATCATCGTGTCCTTGACTATAAACGCAACCACGCTGTCTCCCTCGGCGCGGTATCCTGTTGTGATACTGAGGAGCTTGGATGGAACGGCGAAAAGTAGGAGTTTTAGGTGCGACCGGCATGGTCGGCCAGCGATTGATTCAGATGCTCAGCAATCACCCCTGGTTTGAGATCACATGGCTCGCAGCCAGCGATCGCAGCGCAGGCAAACACTACCACGATGCCTGCCGCTGGAAGCTCGACACTCCTCTTCCGGAACGCATCGCCCACATGACGCTGATGCCGAACGTCCCCGAAGGCACTCCCGAAGGCGATCTGCCGAAGATCATCATCGCGGCCCTCGACGCCGCAGTCGCCTACGAACTCGAACCCAAGTTCGCGGCAGCGGGCTGCGCCGTCATCTCGAACTCCAGCGCCTTCCGCATGACGAGTGACGTCCCCCTCGTCATCCCCGAGGTGAACGCCGAGCACCTCAATCTCATCGAGCGCCAGTCCTGGCGGAAGGAGTCTGGTGGTTACATCGTCACCAACCCCAACTGCTGCGCCATCGGCCTCGTCCTCGCCCTCGCGCCCCTGCACGAGCGCTTCGGCATCGAAAAGCTCTTCGTCAGCACCATGCAGGCCGTCAGCGGAGCCGGTTATCCCGGCGTCGCCTCGCTCGACATCCTCGGCAACGTCGTCCCCTTCATCAAGAACGAAGAGGAAAAGCTGCAGGAAGAATGCGCCAAACTCCTCGGCACCTTCTCCGGCGATCACGTCACCTTCGCCGACCTCAAGCTCAGCGCCCACTGCAACCGCGTTGCGGTCGAAGACGGTCACACCGAGTGTGTCAGCGTGAAGTTCTCAAAGCCCGCCACGCACGAGGAGATCCTCGCCGCATGGTCCGAGTTCGCCCCGCTCCGAGGCATCCACGAAGGCCACTCGCTGCCCTCCGCGCCCGATCAGCCGATCGAGTACGCGCACGAGATCGACCGCCCTCAGCCCAGGCTCGATAAGCTTCGCGGAGCCGGTATGACCACCACGGTCGGCCGCCTGCGCCCCTGCTCGCTCTTCGATTGGAAGTTCGTCGTCCTCAGCCACAACACCATCCGAGGCGCCGCTGGCGCGGCCGTCCTCAACGCGGAGATCCTCGCCATGCTCGGCAAACTCGACTGGAAGAATTGGGCTGCCCAGAAGGCAGTCCTGGCAGGCAACGCATGAGCGTAGACGTCGACATCAGCGGAGCCGTTCACGCGGGACGCCCGCACATCGTAGTCATGAAGTTCGGCGGTACCAGCGTTGAAGACGCAGCCGCCATCAAGCGCACTGCATCGATCGTCGCCGGACGCCGCGAGCGCAAGCTCAAGCCCGTCGTCGTGGTCTCCGCGATGGCGAAGGTCACCGACCAGCTTCTCGCCGCAGCAGCCGCAGCCGGAAACAACGACCGCGTAGGCGCCATTGGTCTCGCCGTCAAGCTACGCGAGCGCCACCTGTCGACCGCAACCCAGCTCGTCACTGGCGAGCGCCTGATGCAGCTTGCCGCGAAGCTCCACCAGGACTTTGACGCGCTCGACGACCTGCTCCGCGGCATCGCCGCCGTCGGCGAGTTGACGCCACGCACCAACGATCTCGTCGTCAGCTTCGGCGAGCGCCTGTCGAGCCGCATGGTCGCGGCCTGCTTCCATGAGTTCGGCCTCGAAGGCGCGCACGTTGATGCTAGGACCTGCATCATCACGGACTCCAACTACGGCAAGGCAGCGCCGAACGAAGAGGCCATCGAAGCCAGGCTTCACGAGCACATTCTGCCGCTCGTCCAAAACGGCAAGACGCCCGTCCTCGGCGGCTTCATCGGTTCAAACGCCGCTGGCATCACCACCACGCTCGGACGCGGCGGCAGCGACTACACCGCAGCGCTGGTCGGCGGCGGTCTCTATGCCGGAGCCATCGAGATCTGGACTGACGTCAACGGCATCATGACGACCGATCCGCGCATCGTTCCCGAGGCCCTGCGTGTAAAAACCATCAGCTTCGAAGAGGCGGCGGAACTCGCCTACTTCGGCGCGAAGGTCCTGCACCCCGCCACGATCCTGCCGGCCGTGCAGAAGTCGATCCCGGTCTATGTGCTGAACTCTCGCAACCCGTCCAACGAAGGCACCAAGATCGAGGCGATGGCTCCGCACTGCCGGTCGCCCTTCAAGAGCATCGCCGCGAAGAAGCGACTCACCATCATCGACATCGTCGCGAGCCGTATGCTCATGTCGCACGGTTACCTCAAGTCCGTCTTCGACGTATTCGACAAGTACAAGTGCGCCATCGACATGGTTTCCACCTCCGAGGTCAGCATCTCGCTCACTGTCGATTCGAACGAGCAGCTGCCCGCGATCTGCGCCGAGCTCGGCAAGATCGCCGACGTAAAGTACGAAGGCCGCAAGGCTCTCGTCTGTCTCGTCGGCGAGGATATTCGCGGTCATAACGGCATCGCTGGCCGGGTGTTCTCCGCGATTAGCCACGTCAACGTGCGGATGATCTCGCAGGGTGCAAGCGAGATCAACATGAGCTTCATGATCGACGAAGAAGATGTTGATGAGGCTGTACGTTCGCTGCACCAGGTGTTCTTCGCTGAACCCGACGAGAATGTCTTCGACATTGTCGCGGCGCCCGCTGCATCTATTGTCTAAGGCGTACGAGAAAGAGAGATCATGCGAGTTCTAGTTTTAGGCGTCGGGAAGACTGGCAAGTTGGTCGCACAGGTCGCGGCCGAACACGGCCACAGTGTGCACGTACTCGACGCGAAGGAAAACAAGGATGCCGCGGGCCTGACCGCACCGTTCGTGGCAGGCTTCGACGTTGTCATCGACTTCACCGCGCCCGAAGCAGTCGTGCAGAACATGCGCGCATGCCTCGCCACCGGCGCGAAGATGGTGATTGGCACCACCGGCTGGTACGACAAGCTAGACGACATGCGACAGCTCGCGGAACGGCGCGGCGCTGGCCTGCTGTATGGCACCAACTTCTCCGTCGGAGTGCAGGTGATGCTGCGCCTCGCCTCCGAGATGGGCTCTACCCTGAAGGACGCTGGCTACACGTTCGAGATCTCCGAAACCCACCATGCCTCGAAGGTCGATGCGCCATCCGGCACCGCCATCAGCATCGGCCAGGCGATCGAGCGCTCCACCAGCACGGCGGTTCCCATCACCGCCAGCCGTGAAGGCGACGAGACCGGTCTCCACATCCTGGTCGCGACCTCGGATGCAGACCGACTGACGTTGAAGCACGAAGCCTTCAGCCGCCGTGCGTTTGCAGAAGGTGCGGTTCGGGCGGCCGAGTGGCTGAGCACACACACCGGCATCTACGACTTCCGCGACGTCTTCTCCCAAATCTAGTGGTTAGTTATGCGTACTCGTCTGGGCGGCGGCGTGAGCCTCCGCCAGCGCGGCAGAGAGATCGGGCAGCGCGGGGTTCGTCTTAGCGAGCGCTTCGAGACGTGAGATGGCCTCGTTCGGATCCCCCGTCTTCAGCAGCGAGTCGGCATAGGCAAACTGAAGCTGTGGTGCCTCGTCAGCGCTGTTCGCGAAGGGCGCGAGTGTGGCGCGGGCCGCGGAGTAATCATGCGCCAGGAACTGGCTGAGCCCGAGGACGCGACGAGCTCCCTCTTCTTTCGGATTGGCCTTGAGGAAGCGAGAGAGCGGTCCAATGGCTTGCGTGTAGGCACCAGCCTCGAAGGCAGCGCGACCCCAGTTGAAGTCAAGCCCAGGCAGCGATGGCTGCCACTCGGCGGCGCGAGCGAAGTACGTGAGAGCGGCGGAGTAGTTATGCTGGCTCGCAGCGATCGCGCCGAGGTTGTTGTAGCTATCGGCGACCGCGGGCGTGATCTGCTTTTCAAATGCCTCTACAGCCGCGGCTGACTTGTGCTCGGCGGGAGGTTTGGCCGGGTCCCGCTGCATCGAGGGTGCGAGATCAGAGCCCATCCCCGCCTGCTTCTTCTCCTGCAGGTAGTCGGTCAGGCGACTCTGATCGCGGCTTCGGCTCTGCTCCATCAAGGCCTGCGACGTGGCAATCTGCTGGTCGGCGGCGGCCTTGTCGCCTGACTGCATAAGCAAGCGGCCAAGTAGGTAGTGAGCCTTCTGGACCTGGAAAGCATTACGAGAGACATCCATAGTAAGAGCAATCGACTGGCGAAGCGAGGCCTCGGCTTCGGGCACACGCTTCTGCTCGGAGTAGAACTGGCCGAGGTACAGGAACGCATCAGGATTCGTCGGATCGAGTTGAGTCGCGCGCTTGAGATCGGTCTCCGCTTCGGTGAGGTCGGCAGGAGACTGGCTGTTGGTGGCGAGGAGATGCCCAAGAGCAGCGTAGGATGCCGCATCTTTGGGACTATCCGCGATCTCCTTGCGCAGTTCGGTCTCGGCTTCAGCTAGCTTGGAGTTGCCCGAGGTGGCGAGCAGCGCGACCGCGAGCGCGTAGTGGACGCCGGGCAGCTTCGGATCTTCGGCGATGGCCTTGCGGAACTC
>NZ_JBMHYI010000019.1:0-167088 GCF_058498515.1 Bryocella sp. | reverse complement strand
CTTAGTACGAGAGGACCGGGATGGACGAACCTCTTGTGTTCCAGTTGTCATGCCAATGGCACGGCTGGGTAGCGAAGTTCGGTTGTGATAACCGCTGAATGCATATAAGCGGGAAGCACGCCCTAAGATGAGATCTCCCAACCCAAAAGGGTCAAGAAGGGTCCAGGAAGACCACCTGGTTGATAGGCTGGAGGTTGAAGCGCAGTAATGCGTGTAGCTTACCAGTACTAATCGCCCGTTCGGCTTGTCCATAGAATTTACTCTGCGCAGTGTTGTCATCGCGCTAGAGACATTCAACACAAGCCTCGTAGTTATAGGGTTTCTACGATAATGAAACTCTCCCAATCTATTCAGTTGTGAACAATCGCGCCGCGAGCGTTCGACAATTTGCCGGTGAGTTTACCGCGAGGGTCCCACCCGTTCCCATCCCGAACACGGAAGTTAAGCCTCGTTGGGCCGATGGTACTGCACGCGTAAGTGTGTGGGAGATTAGGTGATCGCCGGCATTACATTGAAAAGCCCACCCTTCGGGGTGGGCTTTTTGCATTGCAGCGCATGCAGCGAGCTGAGGTCCCGAGATAGCCCATCGCGGCATTTCTCCCGAACTCCCGGTGGTCAACGGGTAGACGCGCACGCGGCCTCCGATCGCAGACCTCAACTCCATCGACGCATAGGCGCCAACCCTGCAAGGGCCCGTGCAAGGCTCGGCTCATCGAAGTCGATCTGAGATATTTACCTGCGAGCTGGAGCATCTGCCGCGTCAATCCGAGGCAATGGAATCTTGCGCGCGCGTCCTGGTTCCGACAGTTGTCCTGTGCCCGAGCGAGTTTGGCGGTGACCGGGCGAAGTACGAGGGGCCATCATAGGCGGCAAGCCTCATCATCAGAGTGGATTTGCCGAGCCGATGCGATCTGAGCCGACGCTGCCCAGCACCCTCGTGGCACAAGCTACGCCAACCGCGCACTGAGCTCCGAGAGGGGCGACATTGGAGGCCGCATCGGTGGTCTGAGGTGACCTCCAGGTGCTCTCCGCAAATGCATCTCCCACGCTAGAGCACACAAAAGCGCTCAGCTCCAAAAGAGCTACGCGCTTCGAATCGAACGAGTTCAGCTTTAGAAGTTGATCGCCGCAGGGGCCTTTGGAGCAACTGGCTTTCCAGCCTTCGGACTCGGTGGCATGGGTCTTGCTGGGGTGGCCGGTTCTGCAGGCGACGCGGCAGGATGAGGCCCAGGCGCGGCCGGCGGTCGTGGTGCAAGCGGCTCGAGAGGATCGACCGAGCTCTTGCGGACAGTCACGTCGCCGTCGGTGGTCGTCAGTGTCACTGCCGGTCCACCGCCCGAGACAGTTCCTGAGAGAGTCTTCTGCCCATCGCCGGAAGAGCTCTCCGCGATATCGAAATCATTCTCAAGATCCCCGTGGCGGGTGGTCGCGGTCAGGACGAAGCCCTGGTCCTCGGGCAGGCCCACGTTGACGGAGCCCTTGGAGTTGTCAATCTGTACGCTGGCCAGCGGCGCAGCTTGCGTAACGTTCACGTCGCCATTGCGGTTCGTAATCGCGACGCTGCCCTGCACGCGCTCCAGCGTAATGTTGCGGTTCCGGGTCCTCAGAACCACCGGGCCAAGGATCTCGTGCCCTTCGAGGTCCGCATTGGACCCACCGGAGATCTCAACAGTACCATCGACGCGCTGCGCCTCAAATTGCGTTCGGCTCGTCGCGAAATGAACCGAGCTGCGCAGGCGTTCGACATGCGTCGTGCCGAAGAAGTCGCCCTGCAGCGTCACGGGGCCGTCAACATCCTTCACGTTGATATCGCCGGCGTGGCCCTCCAGGCTCACGGCCCCTCGCACATCCTGCACATTTAGGCTGGCGTCGTCGTTGTTCATGTGCAGCATCGCGGAGCCAGTAATGTCCTCAAGATCCACGTTCCCGTGGTTCGCGCTCACCTCAACTGCCCCGGAGAGGCTGCTCAGGTTTACTGTGCCGCGGCCGCTTTCGATGGTCACGGCAGTCGCCCCTGGAACTTCGAGCGAAACGTCCGCCTGGCCCGCATTGATGCCCGCAACCGTGAGGGCCAGGTGCTGATCCGAACCGCTAAAAACTGGCTCAAGCTCCTGCTCGCGCGTCTGCGCATCCGAGTCCTGCCAGGCCCACACATGCTTATGGGTATTCACGTGGATCTTGCCATCGTCGCTCGTCCCGGTCACGGTCACGTCGCCATGCGGGTTGCGGATCAGGAGGGCCCCGACGCTGGAAATCGGATGCTCACTGGAGCTGTCGGAGTCGTGTTCATCTCCCACGGCCTCAGCCAGGCCGTTCCAGCCCGCTCCAAACCAATGGTTCTTCCACTCCATTCCGGTATCGGAGTATCGCAGGCAGATCCCGATAGCGGCCATGAACATCAGCAGGAAGACAACACCCGCGCCGAGCACACGGCTTGGTGCGGGATTGTCCTGATCATCGCGGCGGGCATGGTCAATCGCCCACTCCAGCACCAGCACGATTCCCGCTGCAATCAGGACGAGAGGCCACCAGCGCCCATACCAATCCACCAGCTGCCCCCACGAGATGCGCCCGGCCTGCGCCAGCAGGAACAGGACACCCAGCAGCACCAGCACCAGCGGACCAACGACCGAGCGGCGGCGCAGCGCGCGACGCTGCATCCTCCACTGTGCCCGCTGCAGCCGTGCTTGATACTTCATCGCCCGGCGCTGCTCCCGAGCCATGTGCTTCTGGAATCTCCAGGCATCGCGCGCGTTCGGAGGAAAAGGGCTGCCGGCAGGAGGAGGAGGATACGAGCTCATGACCGCACATCCGTAGGGTGCGAGGGGACCGGCTCGACCGGAGGCACTACTGGCGGCCCAGGATTACCGCTCGCACCGTAAAACCCGCCGACGGGAGGAACTGGAGGCAGAGGAACAATAGGAGCCGCTCCAACCGTCCGCTCCAGGAGTAGGGCAACGCCGAACGCAATCGGGAACACCGGCCATGTCTGGCCGAAGGTAGCCAGATGCGCCGCTTGCAGAAGAAACATTACGGAAAGAGTGAGCAGCATGATCGGAGCGCGAAGCATCCCTGCGAGCCGGGGAAAGTGCCCATCCCGCACCGCGGAGTATCCGCCAGCCCACTCCAGCCGCCGCACCAGCGTCCAGACAGCCAGCGAGGCAAACAGGCCCGCGAGCACCCAAAGCCCACTGATCCGCCACTCCGAACTCAGGTTGCCGACCAGCACCAGGACGCCCAGAGCGATCAGCCACAGAGCCCCCATCGGGAATCGGCGAGGCGCAGGAGTCAGCGGCACGGGAGGATATCCGGCGAAGCTGCCGCCAGCCCCCGCAGCCGTCTCCGTGTAGGGAATGCTGCCCAGCCCAGCATCACGATAAGCCTGCGCCTTGATCTGCTCGGCAGTCTCAGCGGTCGACGGACCCGCATAGGCCGCATAACCAGGGACCGGCGGTGGAGGCGAGGGCGCCGCGAAGGTCGAAGGATGCGCATAGCCCGCCCAGTTTGCCGGTGGAACACCGTAGGAGCTGTAGCCTTGGGGCGGCGGCGGAACCGGAGCCTGCGAAGGCCCGGCAGTCGACTTCCAGTCCCACGCTGCAGCGGACGGAGGAGGAACCGGGGAAGTCGGGGCGGTATAGCCGTAACCCGCAGGCCCACTTCCCGGACCCTGTCCCGGAGCTCCCGGAGGCGCGCCGAAGCCCTGCCCGGCGCCGATCCTATCGGCCAGATCGTTGATCCCAAACAGGTTCGGCAGCGGGGTTCCGTCGCGCCGCGCTCTCGCGGTGTGGTACGCGTCGAAGATCTGATAGAAGATCCAGCTGGCGACAAACAGGCCGAAGATGCCACTGACGTTGTTCTGTAGCACAACAAGAATCGCGAAAATCGCCAGGTGGAGCAGGCCCTTTACGAGCTGTCCGTTGTACATCGCGCCAACGCCGGGAATGACACCCAGCAGACCCGCCAGCGTCGGATTCGGCAGATGAGTCGAGGGTGAGGGAGTAAATCCCGCACCAGGGCCACCTGGAGCTCCCGGGTACCCCGGAGTTCCTGTGTATCCCGGACCACCCGGATATCCCGCGCCACCCGGATTCTGTGGCGCACTCCATCCACTGCCGCCCGGCTGCGAGGCTCCGGGCTGGCCCGCCGGTTGACCCGGCTGCGGACCGGCTTCCGCACTCGCCGCATAGCCCACAGGGACGGCGCCGATCCGCGTCGCCAGGCAAGGCTCGCAGAACACTCCTGTCCCTACGACTCGTACGGTCTCGCGCGTTAGTGGCTTACCGCAATCCTGGCAGTAACCAGCCCGCTCGCTGGATGTCGCCTCGGTTGCCGCATTGGTTATCTCCTCGCTCATGGCTGCTCGGGTCCCTCTTGTGCTCGATCTCTTCGCTCGCGCCTCCGTCAGGCGGCCTTATGCGTGGCCACCTCGTTGCGGCCAATCCTTTGGGGTGCCGGCAGGATCAGCTCGCTGCGGCCGTGCGGCCGGGAGTCATCCTGCTGGCTACCGTTGTCGCCCGGCTTCGCGGGCTGATTGTTGTCCGGCTGCTTGCTGTCGGGTTCCGTGTTGTTCTGGTCCTGCTTCGGCTGCACCGTCTCCGGCTGAGCTTCAAACGCCGGCCGCTGGTCGCGGTTCGCCGAAGGCATATCGTCGCGCAGCTCGCTCACGCGGGCCTCCACCTGGTACACCACCCGCAGGTTCTGGAAGTTGCGGGCGGCCGTAGCGCTCAGGTCCGAAACCGTCCGCGAGATGCCGCTGGGGGTAAAGTTCTCCGCACGCACATCGCGCAGTCGGAAGCCGGTAAGGTTCAGCGTCAGCGCGATCGAGAAGAACGCCATCGCCGCCGTCATCGCCAGCCGCGGCTGGAAGCTCATCGCCGAGTTGTCGATGCGGAAGATGTCCGTCACCCGGCTCCGCCACGCCGCGAACCGTGATCCCAGACTCGAGCCCCGGCCCACTTCACGGTGCGGCACAGGTTGCGCCCACACCGGCACGGCCTCAGGCGCGGCGACCGGCGCAGGAATCGCTCCGGTCGTCTCGGCAAGGATCTTCGCCAGCAAATTCTGCGGCGGCTCTGGTGTCTGCGACTTCAGCATCGATAGCCACGCCGCACCACGCTGGGCCTCTTCGAGTTCCTGCGCGCAGTCCACACAAGTGGCCACGTGCTGGTCGAAGATCCGCTGCTCGGCCGGGCTCAGCACGCCGTCCACGGCATCGGGCAGCATGGCCTCGCACAGTGCGCAGGCTGTCGGACGCTTCCCGTCCCAGTCCTGCTCGAATTGGTTCTTGAACTCCGTCACCCTACATCACCTGCCCTTCCATGCTTTTGAGCAACCGTGCCAGTTCTGCTCGGCCACGGCTGATCCTGCTTTTGACGGTACCTTGCGGTACCCCGAGTACCTCTGCAATCTCCTTGTAATCCATATCTTCCAGATCACGAAGGATCACAGCTTCCCGAAGTTCGGGAGAAACCTGTTTGAGCGCTGCCTGGATGTGCGCGCGAAGCTCTAATCCAGAGACGTGCTGTTCCTGGCTGCGGCCTCCGTCGGCCAACCGTTCCGCCTTCGACGGTCCACCCTCGTCCTCGCCGGACATCGGCTCGTCGAGGCTTTCGCTCGCCCGATCCATCCGGGTCCGACGATAGTTGTCCACCAGAAGGTTGCGCGTGAGCGTCGTCACCCAGGTATTGAAGCCGCCTTTGGCCGCGTCGAAGCTGGCCAGATTGCGGTAGATCTTCAGGAACACGTCCTGCGTCAGGTCCTCGGCTTCGGTCGGCGAACCCGTAAACCGGTAGCAGATGCCATAGATCCGCTTGTGCTGCACCCGTGCGATCTGCTCCCAGGCCGTGGAGTCGCCGGCCAGGGCGCGTTGCGCCACGGCGGCCATCGCCCGCGCCTCTTCGGAGGCAGCGGTCGTCTCGGTCCGTACCTGGGGATCTTCCGGAGCTGCTCCGCGCTGCATCTCAACCGGCCGCTGGGGCTCGTTGGGCTTTCGCGAACCCGTGCTGCTGCCCGGATCTCGCCGGACCAGAAGCCCGGTCCACGAGCCGCCCAGGCCCCTGTCGAACATCGCCGGAATGGTCGCGCTTGCCATGGTCTCTCATACGCAGCTGGCCCAGCAAAGGTTCCGTGAAGGGTGAAAGGGCTTGGGGGCCAGAGCCCAGGGCTCGCCCGCCAGCAGGCATCTATCCACTGGACCCTTGGCCCTTGACCCTAAACCCTATCCTTACTGTACTTTAATCACGCCGCACGCCACCCGGTTTCCCGCGTTGCCGGCCGGGTCCGTCTTCTCGTCGTCGGCCTTCTCATGCACCACCACCGACGTGCCACCGTTCGCGAACAACGAGTTCGGGGCCGAGGGGTCCAGCGACACGCTGCTGATCGTATATGTCGCCTCGCCGGAATGGTTCTCGCCCACCTCCACATTGCCCGGCATGTCGCCATTGTGGTGGCCATCGGGGTTCATATAGCCGTGGTGCTTGTTGTCCGGGTTGTAGTGCCCGCCCGCCGTCTTGAAGTCCGGAGCGTCGCACACCGCATTCTGATGGATATGCACCCCATGCGGGCCGAAAGCCATGTCCTTTACTACTACGTGAACCTTCACACCCTTCTTCACGCTCTTGAAGGTGACATACCCCGCATCGTCACCCTTCGACGACTTGAGCGGCACCTTGATCTCCTTGGGTCCCTGAGCCACCGACAGCGTCGCTGTCAGGGCTACGCCCGCCATCGCCAACCATCCAAACCGCATTGCCGTACCTCCCGGTGATACTTTTGCAGCAAGGTCAGCATACGCCGTCCCTTCCGCGCCTTGGAGGGATTTGTGGCCCCTCCGCGACGCGGCGGTGCAAGGCGCGGCCGCGTCGCTGCCCGCGGGTTTCGCGGCGCTTTATCCACCGGGCCCGTGCCGCTACGATACCCCTCATGTCGACCGTTCCCGGCGTCCTCGAAGTCATCACCGGCCCCATGTTCTCGGGCAAGAGCGAGGAGCTCATCCGCCGCCTCAAACGCGCCCGCATCGCCCGCCAGCGCGTCGCCTGCTTCAAGCCGGATATCGACCTCCGTTACCACCGCACCGCCATCGCCAGCCACAGCGACCACACCCACGAGGCCGCCACCGTCCGCACCGTCGAAGACCTCCGCGCCGCCCTCGCCCCTCGCCTCCACGAGATCGAGGTCGTCGGCATCGACGAGGTGCAGTTCCTCTCCGCCGGGATCATCCCCCTCGCCCTCGAGCTCGTCGCCATGGGCAAGCGTGTCCTCATGGCCGGTCTCGACACCACCTTCGCCAATGAGCCCTTCGGCCCCGTGCCTAACCTCATGGCGCTCGCCGACAAGGTCACCAAGCTCTCCGCCGTCTGCATGGTCTGCGGCCAGCCCGCCATCCACACCCAGCGCCTCGGCCAGTCGCAGGAACTCGTCGTCGTCGGCGCCGCAGGCCTCTACGAAGCCCGCTGCCGCGCCCACTTCTCGCCCCACATCGACGAACACGCCAGCGAACAGCTCGAGCTAACGACCCAGGCCTGAGCCTCCGCGCTCTCGCTTCGTCCTTTGCTTTTGCTTCTCTTGTCGTTGCCTTTGCTTTTTCTTGTTGTCATCCTCGAAGAGGGTCTGCTGTTGTCGTTCACCGTCATCCTGAGCCGCCGACGGGTGGCCCATCCTTTCGCGCACCTTGCGAAAGGGTGGGGTATCGCGCGCGGTAGCGCGCGACCGTTCTTTCTCCCTCGACCGCGAATCTGTCCTTCAGAGCGCAGCCAGAGCCCTTGAGATGCGCCATGGAAGCGACCTCCCGTCTGCCCAGACTGCCTTCGGCCGCCCACATAGCGGGCTCAAACAAGCGAAGCCTCCCGTCTTCCGCTCATCCGGACGTCGGCAGCAACCGCTAACTGTAACGAGCGCCAACAACTCTCTATCAGCCGCATCCTCATGCAAATCGCACAGCAAAGACGCGGCCCCGCGAGCCAGTGACGAGCATCCCTCGATCTTGTCATAAATATGCAGCGTTACATTTCTATTGACACGGCCGCCACAGCCTCTCTAGCATCGGCTCCCGTCATGCATATCGACCTCCGCTCCGCTCGCAAATTCGCCCGACCCCTCTGTTGGCTGTTCGCCGTCACGCTCCTCTTTGCCGCCGGCCTAGGCTCGGCGCGGGCACAGGGTCTCGGTCGAATCTCCGGCATCGTCACCGATGCCACAGGAGCCGCGGTCCCTTCCGCCAAGGTCGTCGCCACCGATGCCGGCACTGGCTACGCCGCGACGGTCACCACCAATGCGCAGGGCGAGTTCGTCTTCGCCTCGCTCCCGCCCACGGTCTACAACCTGTCCGCCACCGCGCCCGGCTTCCAGACCTTCGTCCAGAACGGCGTCTCGCTCAAGGCCGACCAGGCCGTAACCGTAAACCCCGCGCTCCAGGTTGGAGCCGAAAGCCAGACGGTCCTCGTCACCACCGAGTCCCCGCAGGTCGACGTCGTCACCGGCACCTTGTCGCAAGTGGTCGAGCAGCGCCAGGTCAACGAGCTTCCACTCAACGGCCGCAACGCCGCGCAACTCACCCTGCTCGCCCCCGGTGTACTGCCCGCGCCCAACATCAGCTCCATCGACCAGGGCAACACCAAGACCTTCCCCGTCGTCGTCCTCATCACCGTCAACGGCGCGCGCACCAACCAGACCAACTTCATGCTCGATGGCGGCAACAACGTCGACGAGTACACCAATGTCAACGCGCCGTTCCCATTCCCCGACGCCCTGCAGGAGTTCAGCGTCCAGACCTCCAACTACCAGGCTGAGTACGGCGAGAACGCAGGCGGCGTGGTCAACATCATCACCAAGTCCGGAACCAACAACTTCCACGGCGACCTCTTCGAGTACGTCCGTAACCGCGTCTTCAACGCCCACGACCACTTCTCGACGTTCAACGGCAAGCCCTACACCGATCCTCTCAAGCGCAATCAGTTCGGCGGCGTCATCGGAGGCCCGGTCGGCCTCCCGTTCCTCTGGAAGGCGAAGCAGGGATTCTTCTTCGCTGGCTACCAGGGCAGCCGCTGGCGCGATGTGTCGGCGACAACCTCGAACGACTCCTCGCTGCCATCGACCGCGAACGAGGCCGGACTCTTCCAGTTCACTGCAACCGGAACACCGACTACCGCCAACTGCATCGTCGATCCCAGGATCAACCAGTGCTTCCCCTACACCCAGGTAGGGACCAATCTCTATCAGGCCACCATCCCGACAACTCGCTTCGACAAAGCCTCGCTCGCGCTGCTCCATTACATCCCCGTCGCCGCAGCGAATGGAACCCCCTTCAGCTACCTGCAGCCCAACTCCCAGAACTACGACGAAGGCGTCGGCCGCTACGACCAGGCGCTTACCTCGAAGGACCGCCTCACCGCCCGCTACTACGTCGACAAGTTTCACCTCGTCGGCGTGCTCGACCCCAAGAACTACCTCACCTACCAGGACCAGTCCGACATCACCTACCAGACCGCGCTGCTCTCCGAAACTCACACCTTCAACGAGCATTGGCTGAACAACCTCATCGTCAACTACCAGCGCGAAGGTTCCGTGCGCGGTCCGCTCCCTGGCGGCATCGATGCGGGAACACTTGGTGTGAACATCTGGCAGCCGGCCTTCCCCTCCGTACAGTCCATCAGCGTCTCCGGCGACTTCTCCTTCGGCCAGAGCCCGCACGCCACCTTCAAGCGCTCCAACGTGACGCTCTCCGATGACGTCCACTGGGTGAAGGGAACGCACGACATCAGCTTCGGCTTCCACGGCGAACTCGCGCGCCTGGACGTGGTCAACACGAACGGCCAGCCCGGCCAGTTCACCTTCGCCTCCACCACCACCAACAACGCCATGGCCAGCTTCTTCCTCGGCTACCTCAGCGCCTTCAGCCAGTCCGCGGGCCAGTTCCAGGACAACCGCGCCAAGTTTATCGGCACCTACGTGCAGGACAGCTGGAAGGCCACGCCGCGCCTCAGCTTCAACTACGGCCTGCGCTGGGAACCCTTCATCCCGCAGACGGACGCCGGCCGCATGGGCCAGTTCAACCCCACCGCCTACGCGACTAACCGGGTCTCCGCCATCTATCCCCTCGCGCCGGTCGGCCTGCTCTTCCCCGGTGATACCGGTATGCCCCGCGATGGCGTCCGCTCGAACTACAAAAACTTCATGCCTCGTCTCGGCTTCGCCTGGGACGTCTTCGGCAACTCCACTACCAGCATTCGCGGCGGCGTCGGCATGTTCTACGACACGCGCATGAACGATCTGTTCAACAACGGCTGGATCGGCAGCAATCCTTTCACTGAGACCTATTCCGTCTCCAACCCGTCCGCCAGCGATCCCACCTCGACCTTCACCAATCCCTACGGCGCCTCACCCAATCCATTTCCCGTCACGCTTCCCCTGCCGGCCAACACGCCCTTTCCAGCGCCCGTCACCGTCATCACCTTCGATCCTTCAGGCACCTTCCATACACCGCTGATGTACAACTGGAACCTCGCGGTGCAGCAGCAGATCACGTCCACGCTCACCTCGCAGATCGCGTACGTCGGCTCGCACGGCTCGCACATCTTCACCAACATGGAGCTGAACCCCGCCATACAGAACGGCGCAACCGACACCGCCGGCAACGAGCAGGCCCGCCGCATCTACAAAAACTTCGCCAGCATCAGCGAATCGAACATGGGCGGCAACACGCTCTTCAACGCCCTGCAGGGAACACTCACCAAGCGCATCTCGCAAGGCCTCTCCGCAACCCTCGGCTACACCTGGTCCAAGAGCCTCGACGATCTCCCCTACAACACCGCGGTCACCAGCGCCGGCGCAGGTCAGGCGTACATCCTTCCCATCACCGTCCCCAACTTTAAGCGCCTCGACTACGGCCCCTCGGTCTTCGACCATCGCAACAACCTCACGCTCTCCTACACCTGGGTCTTCCCGGCGTGGAAGGCAGCTCCGCTGATGGTTCGCGCTGTGGTCAACGGTTGGCAGACCGCCGGCCTCGTCTCGCTCCATAGCGGCGATCCGCTGAACATCATCGTCGGTGCGGACCGCTCGCTGGCCGGCCTCGGCACCGGGCTGGATGTCCCGATACGCACGGGCAAAGGCTATGGCGGCAGCGCCTGCACCTTCGGCATCCCGTCCACCTCCACCTGCGCCAACTACCTCGACCCCACCGCCTTCGCGACTCCCGCGCAGGACACCTTTGGCAACATCAAGAAGGACTCCTTCGTAGGCCCGCGCTACACCGATTGGGACGCCAGCCTCACCCGCAGCTTTCCCATCCACGAGACCACAGCCTTCCAGTTCCGCGCCGAGTATTTCAACCTCCTCAACCACACCAACCTGGGCGACCCCAACACCACCCAGACCTCCGCCAGCTTCGGCCGCATCGGCTCCGACATCGCTCCCCGCATCGCACAGCTCTCAGCGAAGCTCGTCTTCTAAGTTCCATCGAAGCTCGTCTTCTGATCCCCAATCTCCACCGCAGGAGCAAGGGCCGCCATCACTGGCGGCCCTTGTTGTCTTTCAATGCCAGGTACGGGAATCTTTGGAGATGTGGTGCTTTGTCAGGGCGGGGCTTCAGCCCCGCCATCACGCCCCGCAAACACAGGGGGCTTTAGCCCCTGAGGGGAACGAAACGAAGGCCCTCAAGCCGAGCACACTAGCTGAATCGCGTTCGCCTATAAAGGTTCCACGTCCCGATCGCCAGGCTGATCACCAGCACAGCTCCCAGCACCGCAATCCAGCGCAGGTTCATCGCCAGCGGAGGCACCGTCGCCCGCAGCCCCAGCGCGACAAAGACTGCCGTCGCCACAAGAACGATCGCGTAGTCCCACCACCGTCGCCCGTTGCCCCGCGTACCCGGCTCATCGCTGAACTCATCGCCCGGCTGGTCGCCGAGTTGGGCCAGAATCGCGCGGTTGTAGTCCAGCCCATAGCGTTCGCACTCGCGCAGCACCGCCTCGTTGGTCGAGCTCTGCTCCCGCGCTCCCGCTACCGCCGTACTGATCGCCAGCGCTCCCAGGATCATGCCCAGAGACCCCGCCAGCACCAGCAGGATCTGGTTGTGGCTCGCTCCCGCCAGCTCGCCAAACACCAGCGCACCCCACGCCAGTCCCCAAAGCTGGTTGGTGTTCGAAAGCGGTATGCCCCGCCCAATCCCGAGATACTTCGCCGCAAACTGCTGAAACAGGTCGCCGATCACCCACACAAACCCACCCAGGAATAGCCAGAACAGCACGCCCGGCATATGGATCAGCTGGAACGCCGACGAGTGCGTTCCTCCATCCAGCGTCAGCGTCAGCGCCAGCACCGTGCCCAGCTCGCCCACCGTAAACGCCGTCACGAAGCTCAGCGGATTCATCCCGCTCAGGTACGCCTTGCGGTAGGGAACATACATCGTGCCCCACATCAGGCTCGCGCCCAGCGCCGCGCAGATCCCCTGCACCGCATGCGATCCCATGCCGCCCGCATGAATCGTGCTGAAGCCCAGCATCGTCGCCGCGATCACGATGATCACCGCTCCCAGCAGCACCTTGCTCATCGTCGCCGCGCCCGCACCCTTCAGCTCGCCAAACAGCACGCGCCCCCAGAACATCCCAATCAGCGAGTTCGCATTCCACAACGGAAACGCCACGGCCAATCCCACGTCGCGAATCGCGAACACAGTCAGCGTGTTCGCCACGGCCCACAGCGCTCCCGCCAGCAGCGCCCACACAATCAGGTGCTTCTTCTCCGCGAGGTCCGCAAACACATAGCCCGTGCCCTTGATCAGCGTTGGAAACGTCCATCGCGCCGTGAACACGCCCGCCACCATCGCCAGCGAGATTGCATACGGCGAAAAGCCCGCGGTGACGAGCTTCGTCGGAGCCTCCGCCGCGCCCAGCCAAACGCCTGCCGTCAGCCCGCAAATCACGCCCAACAGATGCAGCGACAGGCTGACCGAGCCCTGTCGTCCATCCCGTTGCTGAGCCTTACTCAGGGTTGCCATAGGGAGATTTCCTGTGCCGGGTCGGGGGGAGCTTCGAAACAAGTCCCCGCTTTGTCCGGGTCTATCGAGTCCCGTTTTGTCCGGGCGGGACTCGATAGGCCCGCCGTAAATAGAGCGATGGCAAGGCGGCTTTAGCCGCTGAGGGAACGCTCGCGGCTAATGCAGCGCCACCAGCAGGCCAATGCCCGCCAGCAGAACAAGGAAGGGAACCCAGAAGTGGCTGTCGGTAAAGATGGCTTTAGCTTTCGAACTCGCCATGAATCGAAACACCTGCGAAGTTTGGACTCGATTTACGTAACCGGTAACGTAGCGGCAAAAACAGTACAAACCCGCCCGCTTCGCTGTCAAATGAAAAGGCGAAGCAGACGGGTTTGAGCTGGCCGCTTTCCCTCGCGCAGAGCGCGGGGAGGGCCGGGCTGATTGTCTCACGGGGAAAATTGTCATCCTGAGGAGCGCAGCGACGAAGGACCTGCTGTTCGGACGTCGAAGGCAGCACGATGGCGAGCTACCACGCCCCTTCGATCACAAACGCCCCCAGCTTCTTCGCTTCAGCCTCATCCAGCTCATGCTCGACGACCTTGTCCACCCGCGAGCCCCGCGAGCCCTTGCGGATGGCATGCCTAAGCTCCGCCAGATCTTCAGGATCGCCTGCGGCGACCGCCTCCACCTCGCCCGCATCCGTGTTGCGCACCCAGCCGCGCAGCCCCAGCTCCGCCGCCTCACGATGGACGTACCACCGGAAGCCAACACCCTGGACACGCCCGCGAACGAGGAAGTGAAGCACCATATCCGCCATGATACGGCGGGACAACCACGCGGCGCGAGAGCCGCCAACTCGCCCCGCCGTACAACTCGCCCAGCCTCCCAGGCGTCCATTCAGTAATATTCATTCGTCCGTAACGGACGATGAGAACGCGTGGCCTCGACAAACCAGGTCGAGGGGTGGCCGCGATCGTTCGAGTCACTATCCAAGCTCCATGCACCATCCCAAACGCCTCTCTAGGCGCGCAGGGAATTCCATTGTCTTGATTTTCAGGAGGGCCAGATGTCCAGTAATTGTTTCACTCGAATACTTCTCTCAGCAGTGTTGTCCGCTACGGCCACAATTGCATTCGCCCAGGCGCCGGCAGCCGGAAGCGATCCCATGAAGTCCCACTGGTCGAGGATGGACCTCGGTGTCGCCGCCGCAGGCCAGTTCACCACCGACTACACCAATCAGGCGATTTCGACCAACGGCTTTCCGCTGCCGAATCAGGCGACGACGATGAGCCCCGGAGCCGTGGTCTCGTTCCATGCGCAGCCCTATGACTGGGCCGGCATCGAGATGAACTATCAGTTCACACGCTTCTCCGAGCGCTACGATGTCCACGGTGTGCCGGGCGGCGGCAGCTACCCCGAGTACGTGCCCACCAGTGTGCACGAAGGCACCGCAGCCTACATGGTCCACTTCCACCACCTCTACCACTTCAGCCCGTTCGTGGCCGTCGGTGGAGGCTACCTGGACTTTCAGCCCTCCCCGAACCTGCCCTCCAACGTCCACCATCAGTGGCGCGGCGCAGGCCTGGCGGATGTCGGCTTCGACTTCCAGACCGTCTCGGCCCTCGGCTTCCGCATCGGTGCTCGCGAGCTCGCCTACCGCGCTCCCGACTTCACCGTCGGCCAGCTGTCTTCCTCCCGCTGGGTCTCCACCGAGGAACCCTACGCCGGAGTCTACGTGAAGTTCTAACCACGTGATCGAGCGGCACGTGATTAGGTGGCACAACTGATCGCGGGCACGAATGAGGTGGCACAAAATGGTCGCGGGGCACGAACAACGCGGCGCCAAAGACCATCTTGGCACGAACGGCAGGTCACGGCTTCAGCCGTGACAAAAGCAGGCAGGAACCAATGCGGCTTTAGCCGCTGAGGGAACAGTCGACACTTGTTCAGACTCTTCCCCAAACGAATCGGCTAGGTCAACCAGCCAGCCCATCAGGACGCGCCGCTGTCTCTCAGCGGCGCGTCCTCGTCTCCAGCAAACTTCGCCATCGACACAATCGGCAGCACCTCGCCATTCGGCAACGGCACATCGATCCGACCAACCTTGCGATACCCCTTCAGCGTGTACAGCGGCACGCCCGTCAGCGTCGACCCCATCACGAAGCTCTTGAACCCCGCAGCCATCGCCGCCGCCTCGCAATGCGCCAGCATCAACGACCCCAGTCCCCGCCGCGCAAATTCCGGATCGACAAAGATCGCCCGAATCTTCGCCGCATCCTTCGCCGGATCGAGCACACTCGCATCCCGCTCCGCCGCGCCATCTGACCCAAACGTAGTGCTCCGATAGCTCCATCCGCCCGACGCCGCAAACACCTCCGGCTCGCCCACCGGCGACGCGACAAAGTACGTCCCATCCTTCACCAACTGCGTGTCCAGCCCCAGCGTGTGCCCCAGCGCCCCCTGCCGCTGCGCCTCGGTATACTCACCCGCCTGCAACCCATTCACGCTCCGCTCAATCAGCCGATGCAGCGCCGGGACATCGTCCATCGTCGCCATGCGCAGCGTGAACTCTCTTGCTGGGGCCGTTGGCATCACTGGATCTTGTAGACGTACGCATCGTCGAGGAAGCGGTTGCCAAGGTGCTGGCCGCCGAGACGCATCCCTGCGGTAGAACTCGTACTTGCAAAGACAGCACGCAGCTCCTGAATGAACGGGTCGTCCATGCGCAGGATTGTCAGGGAAGGTCGCACCTTCGGAGGGTTATCGTGCAGTACCTGGGCCACAACGTGGTAGGCGGCGCGAGGTTCCATCGCATCCAGCGCGGGAGAGGCTAAAACCACGCGGCCTTCCTCGAACTCAGGGAAGACGGCCCACAAGCCTACGCTGATCGGGATGCCCGCTTTCTCCAAGGCTGCCACGACCTGCTCTCCAGCTGCAATGTCCAGGCCTACCAGTGCTGTGTAACCCATGCGAGCACTCCATCCTGAGGGCGGTTGATCGCCTCGAATAACAATCTAGCATCCGCCTCGCTCCGCAGTTCGTAGGGGCTATGTTCGGTCCAATTCTCCACAATGTCCCAATTGGTCTGTAGCTCCGGATTGGCTCGCGCATCTGCCTGGAAGCGATTCGTCAGTCCTGCCACGCTCAGCAAATCCTTAGGTCGATGCGTATAGCTCTTGACTGCCCGATCCTTATCGGGAAAATCATGCTCCCGCGTCTGCTTCGCAATGCACGCCTTCAGCGCACACTCCACCGCATAGCCGGCCAGGTAGTACGTCGCGCTGTGGTGCCCATTCTCAAAAAGCAGATGCGCCTCTCTGAGGCGCATCTGCGATAACTGTTGAAGGTCGTTTCGGGTCATGCTCTGCGTCCTCGACCGATGCTGTATTTGTCCTTACGCGCGCGACATGTACGCGCCCTCAGCCGTATCCACCTTGATCTTCTCGCCCTCGTTGATGAACGGAGGCACCTGCACGACGAGCCCCGTATCGGTCTTCGCCGGCTTCGTCACGCTGCTCGCCGTTGCCGACTTGATGCCCGGCTCTGTCTCCACCACAGTCAAAATCACCGACGGCGGCAGCTCGATACCCACCGGCTTGCCGTCATGGCTGCTCACCTCGATCAGCAGGTTCGGCGTCAGGTAGTCCACCGCATCGCCCAGCGTCTCACGCTTCAGGTTCAGCTGCTCATAGGTCTCCTGGTCCATGAAGTAGTAGTCGTCGCCATCGTTGTACAGGTACTCCATCTTCACCGAGTCCACATGGACGCGGTCGATCGGATCGGGCGAGCGGAACCGCTCCACAAACATCGCGCCCGTGCGCACGTTGCGCAGCTTGGCCTGGATGAATGCGCGAAGATTGCCCGGCGTACGGTGCTCGACGGAGAAGACCAGGTGAAGGTCGTCCTTGTACTTGATAATCATGCCGGGGCGCATCTGCGTGGCCGGAATCGACATTGGAAACTCCTAAAGGGGGTGAATCGGATATGCGGGAACACGGAAGAACCCACGCGAGCCCTGCTCTCGATTGTAGCTGAGCTCACGAGCGACCCGGAGCCGCAACGAATCATCTCCCGCGGAGATTCAATTCCGCGCAGCCTCAGTTCATTGGCAGCCTGAATTCACTGCGCAGCCTGAATTCATTGCGCAGCAGCAGCTAGTGGCAAATCCTGCGACGACGTGCCCACGCGCACAGTACGGCTACCTGCCGGCCTCACCCACGCCTTCTTTTCAATCGACCAGTACTCAAACGCCCGCGCTGCGATCTCGAGTGTCACCTCACGGTCCTCGCCTGGCTGCAGGGTAATTCGGTCGAACGCCACAAGCGTCTTGGGAGCGAACTGTACCCCCTGCGGCTTGCTCGCGGGAGCATCCAGGTAGGCTTGCGGCACCTCGTCGCCTGCGACGCTGCCGGTGTTCCTCACGTGCAGCGAGATGCGAGCTCCACCATTCGGGGTAGGTGTCACCTTCAAGGCCGACAATGCAAAACTGGTGTAGGACAACCCAAACCCAAACGGGTACAGGGGCTGAATCTTCTGATCGTCGAACCAGCGGTATCCCACGAGCACACCTTCGGAGAAGGTCGTCTTGCCGTCGGCTCCCTTGGTGGAGCGCTCCGGGTGAGCGGGCGAAGTCGCCGGATAGTCGGTCAGTGCCTTTCCCCATGTCATCGGCAAGTGTCCCCCTGGATCGCTCTGCCCGAGTAGCGTCTTCGCGGTCGCCACGCCGCCTTCATCTCCTGGCCACCACATTTCGAGCACGCCTCTTACTTTGTCGATCCAGGGCATGGCCACAGGCTGACTCGTATTGAGCACGACGACAGTATTCGGATTGACCGCGGCAATCTCCTCGACGAGTCTGTTCTGCTCGCCCGGAAGCTCGAAGTGCGGCTTATCCCGCGTCCACAGGAACACCACTGCGGTGTGGGCATGCCGGGCAGCTTCCACTGCCGCAGCACGGCTCTGCGCACGAGCTGCAGGCGTCATCCAGTTCAAGCGCACCTGGACCGGAGCCCCGGACGTATCGATGGAAGTCTTCACCTCGATCCTGTGTACGCCCTTGGTCAGTTGGACTGCCCTGCGCACGTTGTCCAGTCCATCTGTCGTCGGCAGCCCGTTGTCCTGAGAGGCATATTGGATATCGCCATGGACCGTTCCTTTGACCGCACCGGTGCGGCCTACTTCTTTCTCATCGATGGTCAGCACCGCGCGTGTGCCCAGCGCCTGCAGATAGAACCAGTACGATCCGGCGGCGGGTATGGAGACTTCGCCCTTCCAGGTCGCGACGGTATTCGGAGGTAGCGCTTTGCCATTACTCCTGGTGAAGTCGATCGAAGCATCGACGGCATTTTCCCCCGCGCCGTCCGTTCGCAGAAGTCCGGGCTTTCCGGAATGCGTGAATAGTGCCGCGCCGATCGGGCTGCCCGTCATGTCGTCATCCACGGCGAAGGCTACCTGTGCGTGAGGCGCCAGTTTCTTCAACGCATCGAGGGGACTGATCTGGAGGTCCGGGATTCCGGGCGAGCGCTCTCCAAACGTCCCGATCGAAGCAACCTGCCCAGCCGTCGGGCCGATCAGGACCATGCTGTCGGTCTCCTTCAGCGGAAGAATCCCGCGTTCATTCTTCAGCAGCACCGCCGCGTCTTCCGCTGTCTTCTCGATGACCGCGCCGTTGCCGTCGAGGTCCTGCGACGTGACCTCGTGCTTCTGCTTGCCGTCGAGATAGCCAAAGCGTTCGATCTCGTAGAGCACGCGGCGCGCAGCCTCGGTGATCGTCGCTTCGGTGATGGATCCATCCTTGAGGGCATCGCGCATGGTCTTGGAGTCGGAATCCCTTGGGAAGGCAGACATATCCATGCCGGCGGCATGCGCCTCCTCGGGAATCGTGCCGCCCAGCATCCCCGCGAGAGCGGCGAGATTGGGCTTGGTGGGAGCGCCGGTATTCGCGGCTCGGGTGCGGAAGTAAGTGTGCATCATCCCCGCGAAGGGGCTGTCGTCGGGAACCTCACCGGGCATCTCCATCGTAAGCCCATCGTTGAGGAAGTGCACATTGTGCACTCCGCCCCAGTCGGAGGTAACAAAGCCCTTGAACCCGATCTCGTCGCGAAGGATAGTCTTCAGCGTGTCCGGATTGCCGCAGGCGAACCGGCCATTGATCTTGTTATAGGAGCACATGATCGATGCGACACCAGCCTTCACTGCGGCGTCGAACGGTGCGACGTACACCTCGTGCAACGTCTGCTCATCGACGAAGATGTTGTACGAGTCGGAGTCGTACGCCACAAAGTGCTTCGCCATCGACATCACGCCCTGCGCCTGTTCGCCGCGAATCTCCGCAGCTCCCATCGCTCCGCTCAGGAACGGATCTTCCCCCAGCGTGTTGTAGCTGCGTGCGAAGGTGAGGTCGCGGTCGATATTGATAAACGGCTGCAGCACCACATCGATGCCCAGAGACCGAGCCTCCCGGCCGATCGCCGTCCCGTTCTGTTCCGCATCCCTAACACTCCAGGTTGCGGCGACGCCCATGGTCGCCGTCTGTGCCTGGCCGGCAACGCGCGTCAGCACTCCCGGAGGCCCATCCGCCATGCGCAGCGGCGGAATCCCTAGACGAGGCACGCCCGGCAGGTAACCGGCCTGCCCCTGGTTCGTCGCGGCTGGCTCTACGTCGCCGCGGATCAGGTTCATCTTCTCCTCGAGCGTCATCTGCCCCAGCAGCCGATCGATACGCGCTTCATCGGCGTTATCGGGTGGAACGACTTGTGCTTTCGCGAAAGGGAACGACGCCAGCAGGAATAGAAATACCGTAGTACGTGGGCACATGCTCTGCTCCTCGAACGAGCCATTCTACGCTCGGGTTCGATCTACGCGCTGCCCGGAGATCTACGCCAAATTTGGTTCATGACGGTGGCAGAGTTTCTTGCTCAACTCGCTACCATGGAAGTAGAGCCCCTCCGGCCCAACCGTCTCGCAGACGCAGCAAAAAGTGAAGTCCGGAGCTAAAGTCTCCGTTTTGAATACTTTCGAAAAATGAGGGGGGGGGGAGGGGGGTACTTACCAGCTCAGCCCTGAAACACTCGCTCCAGATAAGCATTCCGGAACTTGCCCTGCGGGTCGAACCGCTTCATCAGCGCCTGAAAGTCTCCATAGCGCGGGTAGGCGGTGCGCAGGTCGGCGGCGGGAATCGTATTCACCTTCGCCCAGTGCGGTCGGGGCCGGAACGGCTTCAGCGCCGCCTCGATCAGCGGAATCACCGCATTCACCGCGTCTGCCTCCGGCTTCCACGTGAAGTGGATCGCCAGCGATTCCCGGTGATACGCCATGCTCATCCACAGCGAGTCCGCTGCGATGCAGCGCAGCTCCGTGATGAACAGGTGCGGCGTGATCCTGTCGCGCAGCTTCTCCACCGCCAGGATCGCCTCATACGCATGTTCGCGCGGAACGAAGTACTCGGTCTGGATCTCGTGGCCGCTCGACGGCGTGAACGCCATCTTGAAGTGCGGCAGCCGCTCGTACCACGGCCCGGGCTCGCCAAACTGCTCGGAGCACGCCGTCGCGTCATGCCCCGGGACCGGATGCAGCTTCGTCTTCTGCAGCGTCGCCCCGAAGAACTCCGCGGGGTACTGCCCTGGCTTCGGCGTCGCTCCACCCGGCAGCTGCTTCAGCCACACCTGGTTCGCACGATGCCCCTGCCACGTCGTGAACAACGACACCGAGTAGCCCGAGCCCATGATGGCGTCGAAGTGATGCTCCAGCTGGTCGAAGCTCAGGTTCTCGTAGATCACCTGCGCGATGTCGAAGCGCGGCACCACGCGCAACGTCGTCTTCGTCACCACCCCCAGCGCGCCCATCGCAACCACCATGCCGGAGAAGATGTCTGGGTTGGCCTCACGGGAGATCGTATGCACCTCGCCATTGCCATCCACGAGCTCGAACGATTCCACCGCCGTCGAGAGGCAGCCATTCCGGATCCCCGATCCGTGAGTTCCCGTAGCGCACGCCCCGGCCACGGTCACATGCGGCAGCGACGCCAGGTTGTGCACCGCGTAGCCCTGCTGATCGAGCCACGGAGCGAACTGCCCGTACTTCACGCCCGCACCCACCGTGACGATCTTCTGGTCGTGGTCGAGGAGAGCTTCGCTGTCCAGCTTCATCCCGCCGACGCCCAGCATCCCCAGCTGTTCGCCCGCCGTGTCCGCAATGCTATTAAAGGAGTGCCCCGCGCCCAGTGCCTTGGCATGCTGCGCACCAGCGATCAGCTTCCGCACCTCCTCCGCACTGGCAGGGCTCTCCAGCCTTGGCGCGGTGAAGGTATAGTTCCCAGCCCAGTTGGTGCGTGGACCCTCATTCGGCGCGCTTGCGGCGTTCGAGATCCCCGGGAGCATCGAGCCTGCGGTCATGGTGCTCGTCGTCTTCAAAAACTCTCGCCTGTTCATTCGCGTCCGGTCCCTTGACTCATTGAGGAACGCGCGACGCGCGGGAGCTCTGCGCGTCAGCCTCCGCAAGGTATCGGACTCGTGTTGGAGGTGTCCAGCGTTGTCAGCGGCCCGTTACTTCTGCGGCTGGCTCGCTGCGGTTGCGTCCGGCGTCTTGTCGCCGGGATGAAAGATCCGATGGAAGAACCTGCCGATGGCATGGAAGACGCCCTTCGGCCCCGGCGGCGTCTGCGGCGGTGGTCCCTGGTCGCTGCCCTTGCCGTTGGCACTGGCGTACGCCGGTAGCTCGCCCGTCTGCGATACCGGCATCTCTCCCGCCGGAGCGTTCGCCGTAGGCGGCTGGCCGGGAGCGTAGACCAGTGTGGACGAGATCTGCACGTGCGCCTCGCCATCCTTCGGCGTCGTCACCGTTGGAGCCGGCGTTGGCGCCAGGTCCTGGCTGGCCGCAGCTGGGAAGGGATGTTCCAGCGCTGCACGCTGCGCTGGACTCAGCGCGGAGGCCGCATCCGCCGAGATGGACGCCGGAATCGGTGTCGGCTCCGGGCAGCCGCAGGGAGAGCTTTCGCTGTCGACCACCTCCCGCAGGTTGCCATGCTCGAACATCACATGCTGGCCCGCCGTCAGCCGGTACACGGCAGCCGAGAAGGAATCGTTCAGCAGCATCGTCGGAGCATTCGCCCCGGCATTGTCCACGCAAGTGTCGCCGTTGCGCGTCACGCGCAGGCCCAGGTTCAGCGTCCCGCCGGTCTCCAGGGTAAAGCGCAGGTCCGGTGTCAGGATGACATCGTCCTGCCCGGTCTTCCCGTGGATCTCGATCGCTCCGCGGTCCAGCCCGAAGAGCAGCGATTGGCCGAGCCCCGCACGCAGCAGGTGAAACTGGCTCGTCGAGCACACCAGGACGTCACCCCCACGCGTCAGGTCCACCCGCGCCGTATGGTCGTACGCTGTAATCGAGGCGTTGCTGACCAGCTGCGCCTTTGCGCCCGACACCTCGAGACCCCCAGCGACCTTGGCATCGCCAGTCGCAATCGTTCCCATCGCGGGCACGGCTTGCTGCGCAACCGCCTGCAGGCCCGCAACGGGCAGCAGGACCGAGCCGATGATGAAGGAAGCGAGGTGCGACATCTCTTTCAAGGCTACCGCACTGCAGTTTCCGGATCGCAGCATTCGCAACCAATTGGGCGGCGATGCCGTCCATTCAAACTGCAGGCTTCCTCAGACTCATTGATCCGGCGAGGGTTGTTCCTCACTCGACCCACGGGAAAGGGCTCCATGGTCCGCAGCGTTCGGCTCGAAGTCAGGTCGCTGCGCCGTCGCGGTTGGCCCGTCATTGCGTGTGCGCTGGCGCTTGGAGCCGCCATGAGCCTGTCCGCCCAGGTCGCGTCACCGGCAGGAACGCCCACAGCAGCTCCCGCCCAGCTTCCCGACGCCCCTGATGCCGGAACCGTTAGCGGCGAGGTCACCGATACCGACGGCGCACTGATCCCCAACGCCCGCGTAACGCTGGTCAACGCAAAGACCGGAGAGACCCACACTGAAAGCATCACCGACCAGGCTGGAGCTTACCGCTTCGATCGGGTACCTCCCGGTACCTACCGCGTGCTGATGTCCGCCAAAGGCTTCTCGCCGTGGAAGGTGAAGGACTTTGAAGTCGCCCCCCAGCAGACGGTGAGGCTTGATCGCGTGGAGCTCGGCGTCGAGGAGATCACGACCGCGGTCACCGCCATCACCGTGGAGGACCTCGCCGAGCAGCAGATCACCAACGAAGAGCACCAGCGCATCCTCGGCATTCTCCCGAACTTCTTCGTCAGCTACGAGAAGAACCCCATGCCGCTCACGCGCAAGCAGAAGTTCAAGCTGGCCCTCATCGTCAGCCGCGATCCCGTCACCTTCTTCACTACCGGCGTCACCGCAGGCATCGAGCAGGCCAACAACGACTTCCGCGGCTACGGGCAGGGGATGGGCGGCTACGGGCAACGCTACGCCGCAACCTACGGCGATAAACTCAGCGCCACATTCCTGGGCGCAGCGCTCTTCCCGTCCATCTTCCACCAGGACCCTCGCTACTTCTATCTGGGCCACGGCAATGTCGTGCACCGTGCGCTCTATGCCATCTCGACCACCGTCATCTGCAAAGGCGACAGCGGTCATTGGCAGCCCAACTTCTCCAACGTCCTGGGCAACTTCGGCTCGGCGGAGATCTCGACGCTCTACTACCCAGCCACCAGCCAGCAGAGCGCACAGGTCCGCCTCACCAATACCCTCATCGGCATCAGCGAAGGCGCCATCGGCACGCTCTTCCAGGAGTTCATCCTGCGCCATGTGACGCACGGCGGCATCTCCCAGAAGAAGCAGTAGACCTGCATCGGAGGAGCTGACCGCTCAGGCCTTCTTCGCGCGCGCACGTTCCTTCATAGGAGCCGCCATCGCCACCACGGCTTCGCGCCTGCGTTCGGTCTCCTTCTGCGCGGCCAGCCCCAGTGTCTTCAGCAGACTCCTCATCTTGTTCTGCTCCTTCTGGCTCAGCGAAGAAGTCACCGCCTCTATATCCAGCACATGGCGCGCGTAAAGCTCGCTGATGAACTCGCGTCCCTCGGCCGTCAGCGTCACGATCTTGCTGCGGCGGTCCTCCTCGGAGTTGTGCCGGAGCACGAAGCCGCGCTTCTCCAGCCGGTCGACCGCTGCCGTCATGCTGGCGTTGGTCAGCAGTACCTTCTCGCCGATTACGGAGATGCTCAGCGGGCCCTTGTGCAGCAGCACCTCCAGCATCATGAAGTCGCTCAGGCAGAGTCCCTCGGCTGCGATGCACTGCTCAACATAGTGCGCGAGCGAACCGTACGCCCGCGCCAGCACCACCCAGAGCTTCGGCCCGGTAGTGTCGTTTTCATTACTGTGTGTCTTCGACATGGCATCTTCAAGGATGCTTCGGCGTCGAAACAAGATGCAAAAGGATTCCAGCCTCCCTGCACAACGTCGAATGGAATCAGCGAAGTGCGAAACCGCCCTGGCCCGGTGAATCTTTTACTTCGATATCGAATCATATTGAACGTAAAGAGAAACGGCACGAAGGGGAAATCAACCATGGCCACCAAGCCCATCGTAGGACTCCACCACGTAACAGCGATCGCCAGCGACCCGCAGCGCAATCTCGACTTCTACACCCAGGTGCTCGGACTCCGCTTCGTCAAGAAGACCGTCAACTTCGACGATCCTGGCACCTACCACTTTTACTTCGGCGACGATGCCGGCAAGGCCGGCACAATCCTCACCTTCTTCCCCTGGCCCAACGCATCCCGCGGAACTCTCGGTGCCGGCGAGGTCTCGCACACCGCCTTCAGCGTTCCCACTTCCTCCATCGACTACTGGGAGACACGGCTTGAAGCGCAGGGCATCCGCATCGAGGCCAAGCATCAGCGCTTCGGAGCCATCGTGCTCGAGTTCTCCGACTCCGACGGCATGAAGATCGAGCTGGTCGGCAACGCCGAAGTCCCGGTAGTCGAGGCAGCGTTCGCCAACCCCCGCTTCGCCGATGTCCCCAGCGAGCACTCTGTCCGCGGCTTCTACGGCGTCACGCTGCTGCAGCGCAACCTGGCTCCGACCGAGTCCGCGCTCAAGCTGCTCGGCTACACGAAGGCTGCCGAAGAAGGTCAGCGCACACGCTTCGAGGTCGTGGGTGACGCTCTGGCGCATCGCATTGACATCGTCGTCGATCCTTCCGCGCCTCGCGGCCGGATGGGAGCCGGCACCGTCCACCACATCGCCTTCCGCAGCGAAGACTACGCCGACCAGAAGGAGTGGCTCAAGGTCATCAGCGAGAGCCTCGGCGTCTCGCCTGTGATGGACCGCGATTACTTCCGCTCCATCTACTTCCGCGAGCCGGGCGGCGTGCTCTTCGAGCTAGCCACCGACATCCCGGGCTTCGCCATCGACGAGCCGCTCGAATCCCTCGGCGAGGCGCTCCGTGTCCCGGCCTGGCTGCAACCGCACTACGAGCAGATTGAGAAGTCGCTGCCGCCAATCGTCCTCCACAAGGCGGTGAAGGCCGAAGAGAAGGAAGAGGTGCAGGCATGAACTCGACCTTGAGCCAGAACGCAATCTCCGATCCTCACGCAGCGACACCGGTTCTTCAGGCCGGTGCTTCTCTGGACAAGGCAAAGCTCGCGGTCGTGCTGCTGCATGGCCGCGGGGCTTCGGCCGAGGACATCCTCGGTCTCGGCGAAGCCTTTGGCGTCCCTGACGTCGCCTTCCTCGCGCCACAGGCTGCCGGGCACAGCTGGTACCCGCAGTCGTTCCTCGCCCCCCGCGAGGCCAACGAGCCTTACCTCAGCTCCGCGCTGAAGAAGGTGGAGTCGATCCTCGCGGCGCTGGCGAAGCAGGGCTTCGGCCCGGAGCGCATCGTGCTGGCAGGCTTCTCGCAGGGAGCTTGCCTGTCGACCGAGTTCGTCGCGAGCCATCCGGCGAAGTACGCCGGCCTCATCGCCTTCACTGGCGGCCTCATCGGGGCTCCTGGCACCACGCTCAGCGGTGCAGCCATCACCGGCAACCCGCTGGCAGGAATGCCCGCTCTCCTGCTCAGCGGCGACCCTGATCCGCATGTGCCCTGGGCACGCGTGGAGGAATCTGCGGTCAGGCTGCGTGAGCTCGGCGCTGAGGTAACGGCCAAACGCTATCCCGGACGCCCGCACACCATCACGCAGGACGAGCTCCAGCTGGGCACGGAGCTGCTCCGCCAGGTACTCGGATAGAGGTTTTCCGTAACCGAAGTTTCATCGTTTCCCCACCCGGGAGAGCGGAACAACTCTTCGCGGACGGGCATCCAACCAACACGCAGCGAGCTGCCCAAGGACACAAAGGAGAAGAGAAGATGTCGACCACTACCTGGAAGATCGATCCCGCCCATTCGAGCGCGGAGTTCAAGGTGAAGCACATGATGATCTCGAACGTGAAGGGCTCCTTCAGCGGGATCACCGGAACCCTCGTCGAGGACACCACCGATCCGTCGAAGAGCTCGATCGACGCGTTGATCGACGTGAACACCCTCAGCACCGGCGACCCCCAGCGCGACGCTCACCTGAAGAGCGCGGAGTTCTTTGAGGTTGATACGTATCCCCACATGACCTTCAAGTCCACCAGCGTGACGAAGGAAGGCGAAGGCGAGTACAAGGTGACCGGCGATCTCACCGTGCACGGCATCACCAAGCCGGTAACCTTCGACGTTGAAGGTCCCAGCGCTCCTGGCAAGGATCCCTACGGCAACACGCGCATCGGTTTGGAAGCCACGACCAAGATCAACCGCAAGGACTTTGGCCTGAGCTGGAACGCTGCGCTCGAGACCGGCGGCATCCTCATCGGCGAGGACGTCACGCTCACGCTCGACGTGCAGTTCCTGCAGGCATAACAGCAAGCGAAGCGGTAACGAAGGGACGCGGGCATCAGCTCGCGTCCCTTTTGTTTTGTGACGACGCTCGCGATTGCTGTCTCGATACTCGCCAGGACGAGTACAAAAATACTTCGTTGTAACTACGCTGCCCTTTCTTAAGAGGCTTCGTCACATGGGGCAACTGCGCGTCTTTCTCTGACTGTTTCCAGTCACAAGCGAGCCTCGTGGTACAGTTCCCTCACCTCGTCCGGACCTTCCGTCCCCATGCGCGTCGCCCGAAAACCTTTCGCTCTCCTCGCAGCCGCCGCGCTGCTCACAGGCGGAGCTGCGTTCCTGCTGCACATGCGCCACGTGCTCCACCAGAGCGAGCAGGAAGTCGCCACGTCTCACTCGCTGCGCTATCGCCTCGGTCCGCTGCAGCTCCCGCGCAACCCCGGCTTCGAAGCCATCGCCGCGCCCGAGACGTTCCGCTCGGCAGCCGTGCTGGCCGATAGCCTCTACGTGGCCGGAGCAGGCGGCCTCACCGAGTACCAGAACGGCGAAGCAAAGCGCACGTTCCGCGTTGGGCAGGAGCTTCCAGCCGCGCCGCTGGTCAGCGTACTGGCGGCAAGGCTGCGCGGCGCAGAGCATGCGCAGCTCCTGATCGCCACGCATGGCGCGGGCGTGCTGGTCTACGATCCGCCCTCAGTATCCTTCCGCCAGCTTCTTCCGCAGGACGCTACGTTGCGCGACGTCACCGCGCTGGCAATGCTCGAAAGCGGCGATCTCCTCATCGCGACGCACACTCGTGGCGTCCTCCTCTTCGACGGCGGCGCGCTGCGGCTCTATCGCCCCGAGTATGCGAACGCCGCGATGACCTCTCTCGCCGTTAGCGGGGAGGACGTGTGGGCCGGCACGGAAGAGCATGGCCTGCTGCACACGCACGCCGGCGTTACCGATCGCTTCGAGGCTGAGCTCCCCGACCCGCACATTTCCGCGTTGGCAGCCAGCGGCGATCGCCTCTTCGCGGCCACGCCTGCGGGTGTCGCCGAGTTCGACAACGGCCGCCTCGTGCGCACTCTCGCTCGTGGCCTGTTTGCCCGCGCTCTGCAGGCGGACGCAGACACACTGACCCTCGCAGCTTACGGGCAAGGCACGGTACAGCTCCCTCTGGGCGAGACCCGCGCCCGCATCCGTCCTGCCGCTCTCGAAGTGGCAGATACCCACGACGCGCAGTTCTTCTCAACGCCGGATGGCACGCTCTACGCCGTGCGCTCCGCCAGCGTGGTCGAGCGCCACGGCGCGGTATGGCTGCCGATCGTGCAGGCCGCGGGCGCCACTCTCGCCGACAGGAACATCGCTGCGTTGGCCTTCGACGCCGACGGTCGCCTCTGGGCCGGCAGCTTCGATCATGGTCTCGACGTGCTCGATCCCACGCTGGCGAGCGTGCACCACCTCGAGGACGATCACCTCTTCTGCATCAACCGCATCGTCCTCGACCCCGTCCGCGGCACGATGGACGTCGCGACCGCCAACGGCCTCGTGCTCTTCGATCGCACCGCCAAGCCTCGTCAGATCCTCGGCCGGCGAGATGGCCTGCTGAGCGATCACGTCACGGACATCGCCTTCACCGCATCGGGCATGACCGTCGCAACCCCAGCGGGACTCAGCTTCGTGCGCGACACCGGTATTGACAGCCTGTACGCCTTCGAAGGCCTGGTGAACAACCACGTCTACGCTCTGGCGAGCGAAGGGGACACACTCCTTGCAGGTACGCTGGGCGGCCTCTCTGTGCTGCAGCACGACGCGGTCGCACGCAACCTCACCGTCGCCAACTCCGGCCTGCGCCACCACTGGATCACGGCGATCGCACAGGTTGGAGACGGCTACATCATCGGCACCTACGGCGGAGGTTTGGAGCGGATGGACGCCGCAGGCAAGGTCCAGCCAATGGACGGCGCGCCACGCGACCTCATCATCAATCCCAATGCCCTGCTGACCATGGGCGAGCGCGTGTATGCCGGCTCGCTCGATCGCGGACTGTGGGTGTACTCGCCCGGCGCGGCGCGATGGTCGCAGATCACCGCCGGCCTGCCCTCACTCAACGTCACCGCACTCGCCGAGCGCAACGGCGAGCTCTACGTCGGCACCGAAAACTGCCTCGTTCGCATTCAGGAAGAGAAGCTCCCGCAATGAACCCGCACCGTAGCCCACAATTCAAATCCCGGCGAAGCCTCGCCGCCATGCTCCTGCTCGGCGCACTCGTTCCGGCCTGCGCGCAAACCGGCGTCCTCGTCCCCGGCGACAAAGAAGCACCCGATCCGAAGGTCCTCTCGCTCGAAGAGATGACCATCGACATCACCATTGACGATGGCGACGCGCGCGTCTTCCTCACGCAGATCTTCCTCAACCACAACGGCACAGTGCAGGAAGGCACGTACCGCTTTCCGCTGCCGTCAGAGGCAACGGTCTCGGACTTTGCCGTGTGGGACGGAGCGGTGCGCATTCCCGCCGTGGTGCTGGAGCGCAAGCGCGCGCAGGAGGTCTACGCCGAGGCGAAGTCGCAGGCCATCGACCCCGGCCTGCTGCAGATGGGAGAGCGCGCCGGAGCCGACCCGGCCGAGCGGACCCTCTTTACCGCGAAGATTGTTCCCATCCCCGCGTGGGGAACGAAGCGACTCGAGTTTGAGTATCACCAGCGACTTGAAGCGACGGCTCTCGAGCAGGGCTTCGTGCTGCCCTTGAAGCCTGATGCCGCGGGCCAGCAGAGCGTGCATCACTTCCATGCCCACCTGACCATTCATTCGTCGCACCCGCTCGCGAAGCTCGCGCTGGCTGGCGGCTACGCCTTCAAGATCGCGCAGCAGGATGAGCACGGCCTCACCGCCGATCTCGCCGCGGACAATCTCTCGCTCACCGAGGACCTCGGAGCCTCATGGAGCTTCGCTCCCACGGGCACGGACGCACTCACCGTCATCACGCATCGCGATCCGGCCCCGCCCGCACCGCAGGCCGATGAGACCTCTCTGAAGCGCCCGACGGAGCCTGAACCTGGCCTCTTCGAAGCCAGCGCCTTACTCGCCGACTCTGCAACCCCCGCTGCAACCACGAGTCCTGCAACGCCTCCTCGGAATATCATCGTCCTCTTCGATAACTCGCTCTCCATGCAGTGGGACAAGCTGGAGCGCAGCTACACGGCCACGGAGGCCCTGCTGCACTCGCTCACGCCTGCGGACCGCTTCAACCTCATCCTCTTCAATCAGCAGACGCAGCGCTGGCAGAAGCAGCCGGCCACTGCCGATGCGAAGCACGTCAGCGAAGCGCTGGACTTTCTCCGCGCCAGCCACCTGCGCGGAGGGACCGACCTTGGCCTCGCGCTGCATGATGGCCTCGCGCAATGCACGCAACCCAACAGCTCGCTCATCGTCTTCACTGATGGCGGAAGCGACCTCGGCGAGACGGTTCTCACCAGCCGCATCGCCGCGAACTACACAATGCAGTGGAAGGCCATGCGACAGCCGCCGCATACGGTCGTCTTCGCGGTCGGCGATGATGCGAAGCTCGGCCTGCTGCAGCTGCTCGCGAAGGATGGCGGCTTCCTCGAGCATGTCCTCTCGACCGAGCCGCTCGATCTGCATCTGCGCGCGTTCCTCGCGAAGTTAACGCGTACACCCGTCACCGGCCTGGCGCTCGATGTCACCCCCAACGGTGCGGTGCAGATGGTCTACCCGCTGGAATCGAGCGTCTATCCTGGCTCGACTGCATCGTGGATTGGCCAGTACAAACAGCCTTCCAGCGTGACCATGGATGCGCACGGCGTACGCGATGGCAAGCTCTTCGCACTGCATGCCAAAGCGGAGCTGCCAGCAATCGAGCCCGCGCATCCGCAGCTCCCACGCCTGTGGGCACAAGCCCGCGTGGATGCGCTGCTGGAGCAGATCAATCGCGAGGGCGAATCGCGCGCCGCCATCGAAGAGATCATCCGCCTCGCGCGGCGCTACAAACTCGTGACGCCGTACACCTCGTTCCTCGCCGTGCCGCGCTCGCTGTTGCGCCCGCGCGTCATTCGCCCCGGAGATCCGGTGCTGCGTGTGCGCACCGACCCGGCTATTACGTCGGTGGTCGCGATCTTCCCTTTCGGGCTCACCAAGGAGCTTCGTCACCTGACCGATGAAGACACTCCCGATCGTGATGGCACCGGCGGCCTAGCCTGGGAGACACGCTTCCTCGCTCCCGAAGACATGCGCGACGGTACCTACAACGTGCGCCTCATCCTGCGGGACCACAGCGGCAACACCTATCGCGAGAACAAGAGCTTCATCATCTCCAGCACTCCACCCACGGTAAAGGTCACGCTTGCGTCCACGCGCCTGCATCGCGGCGAGACCGTGCTGCTGCGAGCCAACGCCTCGCAGAGCACCCGCACGCTGACGGCTCGATTGCCCGGCGTGCTTCCCGTGGAGCTTCGCTGGAATTCGCAACTCGCAACCAACGCCGCGCGGCTCACCATCCCTGCGGAGATGCCGCTGGGCAGCTACAAGCTTGTTGTTACGGCCGAGGATATCGCCCACAATCTCGGCACCCAGGAGGTGACGATCGATGTCGTCCCCTAAACGCTTAGGACAATCCCGCCACGTAGCCGCAGGCGCGCTCGTGGCGCTCGCCGCAGTCATTGGACTTCGCGCCGTCGCAGCTTCCGAGTGGCTCGAACACGCCATCGCGAACACTCCGGTCGAAGCCGCGCTCTATCGCGCCATGTCCCTGCCTGGTGTCGAGGTGCTCTTTCCGCGCCCGCCGAAAGAGAGCGTCGCCGAGCTTGACAAGCTCGTTACAGCGAAGCCGACGGCCGCGCTCTACAGCCTCCGCGCGCGTCAGGAAGAAGAGGCACTTGAGTTCGATCGTGCTGAAGCCGATTGGAAGGCCTATGTCACAAAGAGCGCCGATGAGCCTGCTGCACTGGTCGAGCTCGCAGACTTCTATCAGCGTCGTCATGAGGTAAAAGAGGAGTATGCCTCGCGGCTGAAGATCGGCAGTTCGGCACCTGGCCGCACGGACGCAACCACACCGCCGGTGAATCAGCGCAGCTGGCAGGCCTTCGAGCGTGCGTTCGAACTCGCTCGCGAACAGGCCTTCGACGATGCGACCGTGCGTTCGGCCTGGCAGCTATGGGCTGCGCGTTATCCGCAACAGCCATCCGTGTATCAGCGCGCGTTTGTGTGGGAACTCGGCCATAAGCATCCTGCCGAGGCCAGGCAATGGATCCAGCGCTATCGCACAGCCTTCCCGCAGGAACAGATCTTCCCCGTGAAGGCGGAGGCGCTGTTCGCCTTGCGCAGCTCGGGCGCAGATGCGCAGGGGAAAGCGCTGGCTGTGTACGACGCTGCGTTCCAGCCGCTCTGGCCTGAGGATCTGCAGAAAAGTTACTTTGCGTTGCTCTCGAGTACGCACCGTACGCGCAACTTCCTCTCGCAGGCCAATGCACGGTTGCAGGATAAGCCGGATGACTTTGAGGCCGAAGCCCGCATCTTCATCTACTACCGTGAGCAGGGAAGGGTGCAGCAGGCCACCGACAGCCTCAATGCGTATCGTGCGGGCAAAGAGCAACGCCACGCGTCGTGGACTGCGCAGGAGCTGTTCACCTTCGCTCAGCTCTCTGCTCTGGCGCCGGACTATCCCAACGCCGCGCGTTATGACTTCGCGCTCGCGCAGTCAGAAGGCAAGCTGGCGGACGGCCGCACCGCGCACGAAGCAGGACTCGCGGGCATGGTCGATGTGCTGCTGTCAGCGCCGGATGCCGGCACTCCGCTGGGCGCGGCGAACCTCAGCATGTATCGCGACATCGGCACGCTGGATCAGGGCCCGGGCTACTGGAACGGCGTACTGTCTCTGTGGTTGAACGGACAGTCTCCAGGTAGCGAGTTTGCGCAGGAAGATGCGAAGGCGCAACCGTACTTCCATCGTGCCAAGGCCGCGGAGCTGCTCGCTCAGCTCGACCACGATGCGCCGCAGTCGCCCGATCGCGCGCCCCTGCATGCACGGATGCTCGACGCCTATCAGGGTTATGGCGACGATGCCGCGGTAGCTCGCGAAGCCACATCCTATCTCGATGCCTTTCCGCAGGCCGAGGATCGTCTCCGCGTGGCCTTCGCGTTGGCTGACGTATATGCGCGACGCCAGAACACCACTGCCGAGTTCGCGCTCTATGACCGCATGCTCGCCGAGTTGGCGCAGCAGGCCGGCGCGAAGCCGCTCACCTCCGCCGTGCTACAGCAGGAACGGACCCAGCCGCTAGGGGACGATCAGGATTCCGATTCCACAGCCACCACGCAGAAGGCCGAGCGCTCGCAAGCGTTCGACCTGAAGATTCTCGATCCGCAGCTGCCGCCGAATCCCGCTTCTGTCGCATACGGCAGCGTGCTGGAGCGATACCTCGGGCGGCTTGCGCAGTTGCATCAGCTGCCGCAAGCACTCGCTGTGCTGCGCCGCGAACTCGATCGCAACCCCGACGACCCAGCCATCTACGACAGGCTCGCGCAGTTTTTTGAAGCCAATAATCTGTCCTCACAGACCGAGGAACTCTACCGCAACGCCATCGCACGCTTCAAAGGCGACGACTGGTACTCGAAGCTCGCGCGCTTCTATCTGCGCCACAAGCGCGAGAACGACTACGCTGCGCTGACTCGCAACGTCACCCGCATCTTCTCCGGGACACAGCTCGATGCGTGGTTTCGCAATGTGCCTGGCGGCGGCCCGGCGCTCTTCCTGCAGCTGAATCTCTATGCTCATGAACGTTTCCCGCATGACACCGTCTTCATCCAGAACCTGCTGAGCGCCTACAGTGCGAAGCCCACCCGCGATGACACGGCCTGGGAAACGTTGTTGCGGCACAGCTGGTGGGAGTCGCCGGAGCTGACGCAGCGCTACTTCGAGTCCCTCAGCTCCAGCGGCAAGCTCGATGCCGAGGTCGCGAAGCTTGGAGATGCGCCTACGAACCCTGCCGCTATCCGTGAGCTTGCCATCGCCGACATGTGGCGATCGCACTTCGAGCAGAGTGCGCCGCTCTATGCCGCGCTGAGCGAGCAATATCCTGCGGACCAGGAGACTGGCACGCGGGCCGCGGATCTGCAGCGGTCGCTCGCATGGCTCGATCCTGCAGGACCGCAAACAAAGATCGCCAGCGCAGTAGCGATCGAGAACCGCCTCCTCGCGAGCAATCCCGGTAACGTCGCGCGTCTGGAGCGCATCGGCGACATCCTCGCTGATCATGCGGACGATAGCGAGCTGAGCCTCGCGGCCTCGGCAGCATATTGGCGTCGCATCCCTGCGCTTGCTCCCGGGGAAACGCAGCTGTATCTCGATGCCGCAACCGTCTTCTGGGATTACTTCCGATTCGACGATGCTCTCCATGAGATCGATCTGGCGCGCACGCACTTCGCGCAGCCTGCGCTCTTCGGCTATGAGGCGGGTGCGATCGACGAGGCGAAGAACGATCCTGCCGCGGCCATCGCGGAGTATGTTGCGGCCGCTCTCGATGCGCATGCAGGCGAGGATGCTTATAGCCCCGCGCGCGCACGCCTGCTCACGCTGGCCCGTAGGCCCGCGACCGCGGTGTTTGCCGATAGCACGACTGCTGCGGCTCTCGCCGCACACCCCGATGTGCCGGCGCTGCAGCTACGCATCGCGGTGTTGGAAGAACAGCAGCGCACGAAAGAAGTGGGGCCTCTCCTAATGCAGGCGGTGGCGCGTGCTGCAACTGAGGATGAAGCCGGCGAGATTGCAAGCTATGCCGCAGCGCACGAACAGCCCTCAGTGCACGAGGCTGCACTGGAGCGACAGGCTTCGCTGGCTACCGATCCCGTCAATCGGCTGCAGCTTCGCTATGCGTTGGCAAGCGCGTATGAAGGCAGAGGCGATACCGCCGACGCAGCACGCGTGATCGATGCGGTGTATCACGAGAACCCGAAGCTGCTCGGCGTGGTCCGTGCGACGGTGGACTTCGACTGGCGTGCGAAACGTCAGCACGAGGCCGTAACGGTATTGCTCAATGCCGCGCATGTCGCGCAACCGCAGCTCTCGCAGCAGTTCCTCGCCGAAGCCTCGGAAAAGGCCAATACCGCCGGCGATGCGCAACAGGCTCACACCATCGCCGCGTCACTGCTCGCGCACGACCCTTATAACGCGCGCGATCTCGCTCTCGTCGCTGCAACCTATAGCAACGATCCCACTGGGCTCTCCGCCTTCTATCAGGAGAAGCTCGATGCATTGCGCACCGACACCATGTCCGCGGACGACCGCAAGGCTCGCACCGCTCTTCTGCGGCGGGGATTGATCCCGGCGCTCACGAAGTCAAAGAGCTACGCGGGTGCAATCGATCAGTACATCGCCCTGCTCAGCGCCTATCCGGAAGACGATACCCTCGTGAACGAAGCTGCGCTTTACGCGTTGCGTTATGACCGCAAACAGCAGTGGCTCGACTTCCTCGCGACTACGACGAAGGCCTCTCCGCGCGACTCACGCTTCTTCGTCGATCTCGCGCAGAGCCAGATCGTCTTCAGCGATCCCGCGGCGGCAGCGGAGGCCTACACGCACGCGATCGCGATTCGCAAGGATCGCGCCGACTGGTACATCGCCAAGGCCTCACTCGATGACACGCTGGGCCGCTTCGACGACGAGGTCGCAGACGATACGCGGCTCTATCAACTCACCTATCAGGATCCGCAGTGGATGATCGCGGCGGCTCGCACTCGAGCTCGCCAGGGCCGCGATGCGGACACTGTCGCTGCGCTTGAAACAGCGTATCTGCACGGAACGCAGTCCACCCCGCACGATTATCTTGCCCTGGCTTCGCAGCTCGAGCAGTGGAACATGATGGCGCAGGCGCAGCACGATGCGGAGCTTGGCGCACAAAAGGCCGGCGCGGAGTTGCTGCATCCCGAGGGTCGCCGCGTTGAGGCGGACGATGCCGCCACCTATGCCCACATTCTTACCCGAGCCCGCGCCGCGGCGACGGCGATGACCACGTTGCATGCAGCGCTGGACGAAGCCGCATCCTCCTCAGTCGTCGACGCGATGCTGGCAGAGCTGAAGCAGCACGGCCCATTAGGAGTAACGGACAGCGCCTGGCGCGCGCACTACACCGAGATGCGCAAGCATGAGGCGGAAGGCTCGTTCCGTAGCGCGCTTCAGGCAATGTGCAAGGCCGCCGACCTGTACGACACTCCCGAGGACAGAGGCACGTTCGCCGCACTGCTCGAGACGCACACCAAATCCGCAACGGACGCTGACCTGCGCTCGCTGTGGATTCCCGCAGCCGAGACCGCGCAGCTGCCTGAGCTGCAGGAGCGCTGGCGCACGCGGCTGTTGCTGCGGGCCGACGATGAAGCCGCCAGTCAGCTTCATCCGCTCATCTTGCTGCAGCATGCACGGCTCCGTTTCCAGGCGCTGCTCCAAGCCCTTGCTGCCTATGTGGATAAGAATCCCAAGCCGGGCACTCATGAGCCTGCAATGGTCGAGATGTTGCGCGTAGAGGCTGAGACGGGTGACACCACGGCGCTGCTGCGCCTGGTGCAGGAGCAGATGGGCCTCATCGAGACGGACTCCACAGCCCAACTGATTGTGCTCAACGAAATCGTTCAGCAAGCTCCGCAGGAGCTGAACACGCTGGCCGCGAGTAACAACGAAGCGCTTGCAGACGCCGCTGCGAACACTGCATTGGCTGCTGCTCCACTGCCGCTGGCGCTGCAGATCGTCGCTATGCGCGGCAGCAAGCTCGATCCGGTGTGGGGAGCTCAATATCACTCTCTGAGCTCGCTCTATGCAGGCGATGTTTCAGCTCCCGCAGGCGTCAGCTTCCGCTCCGCGCTGGCATGGGACCTCACCATCGGCGAGCACCTGCAGCACAAGCCCGACACATCTCGCGAGCTCACGGGAGCGCAGTGGTTCTACCTGGCAGCACGCTATGGGCAGTGGATGTCCTTGCCCGGAGCGCACGCCGATCCAACCAATGCGATGGCCGCGGATCTGGAGCAGGCAGCCACAGTGAACAACTACATGGCTCTTGCGACAAGCTATGCGGAGGCCGGACATCCCGACGCTGCGCTGGTACAGCTCGGCCACGCTCAGGAGCTCGCGCCGAAGACTGCAGAACTGGACGATGCTGAGGCGTTGCTGTTGTGGAACATGAATCGCAAGCCGGATGCAATCACCGCATGGCGACGCGCCTTCTTCGATCTGCGCGCGCTTGAAGACAAAGGCGGTGCTGTACCGGAGAGCTTCTGGAATGGCTTCGCATTGGCCACGCGTCATACCTCGGCGCGCGGCCTCACGCCGGAGTTAGAGACGGCACGCGCGGACGTGTTGCGTACCTATATCGCCCGCAACGGATCGTATCGATCCAACGAGCTGCTGCGTGCGGAGTACGCTGCGTGGCCAGACGGCAAGGATGGCTTGATGCATCTTCTCGCAGTGGCATCGAGCTCGAAGGACGAACTCGAGATCCTCAATGATCTCGACTCTGCGCCGTGGCTCTCGAACGCTGCCCGCATCGTTGTGCTGGAGCGCGAACTCCAGCTGCTGCGTTCGACTGCCAAGGATACAAGCCGTCCTGGCGACGACTCGTCCGCGAGTTATCGGCGCAGCGGCATCCAACGCAATCTGATCACGCTCTATCTCGAGACGGGGCAGATACAACAGGAGCATTTGTTGTTGGAGTCCCTGACGGAGCAGAACCGTGCGCAACCTGAGTTCCAGCAAGCAGCCGTCGTCGTCGCAGCACGCTCTGGTGGTGTGGATGCCTTGCTGGCGAGCTACAGCGGGGACGAGGAGCACGCGCCTGTCGCGGCGACGCTGGAGGCAGCGGCAGCACAGCTCGCGAGCGCAAAGGACTTCGCCTCCTCGCGCGCCGTGCTCGAGTTCGTCTTCGCGCGCGCCCAAAGCGAGCATGCGCTAGGCACTCAGGAATACCTTCTCCTCGCGGAAGCAAGGCTGCGCACCAACGACGTCGACGGCGCGACTTCGCTCCTGCAGATGCTCATCCGCAGTGTGGGCGACTCGACGGCCAACCTCGATAGCGCCGCAACGTTGTTGGAGAACAACAATCATGTAGCAGAGGCATTGCCATTCCTCCGCAGGCTTGCCGCCAGCGTGCCTTGGGAGATGACTTACACGGTGCGGCTCGCGGAGGCCCAAAGTAAGGTCCAGACCAACGCCCCAACCGGCGAACCTGCGAAGGCGCTGCATGCGGTGGCCGCGAATCCCAACGCTCCCTACATGCTGCGCGTGCGGGCTGCGCGCGACCTTCGCCCGATGCACGCCGGCGGCGCCACCCTCGGTAGCGGGGAACTGGATCTGCTCGCGTCGGAGTCCATCGATGCCCACGCAAGCGAGCAACCCTACTTTGCCTTGGCACGGGCCGCCGCGGCAGCGCATGCCACCGATCCCATCAGTAAGCTTCCTCTGCTGCGAGAGGCCATCGCGATCGCGCCCTATGGCCCTGAGTCAGACGACATGCGCAAGCAGCTCTTTCTCGCCGAATATGCCGCGAAGCAGACGCGCGAGGCTCGCGCTGTGCTGGATGAGTGGACCGTCGTTGGCGCGTCTACGCCGGCAGTGCAGCCGTGGAGTAGCGTCAACGCTACAAGCAATGAAGCAGGGAATGACACGGATGCTTCGCAACCTCGACCAACATCGACAGCCGAAGATCCGGCGCTTCTTGAAGTGATGGCGGCCGTCTATCTCGCTACCGAAGGCCGCTCGCAGGCGATCGCAGCTCTGCAGCGCGAAGCCGTCGCGCTCGGTGATGTTCCTGCAGCAAAGGCTGTCCTCAAGCGAGTGGAGCAGTTGCAGGCGTTGAACCGGCGCGATGCAGCGAACACCGCGAGGCGTCCCGTGATTCATCGCGAACTCGCGCAACCCGTGCTCGTGCGAACGAAGCTCGAGCAACCGCCTGAGGATGACGTGAGTGCGACAGTAAGTCAGGAGGAACAGCCATGAAGGCCATGCGCTGGGTGATGGCCATCGTCGTGACTGCAGTCGCCGCTTCAGTTTGGGTGTGGGCGGCGCAGCAGCACGTAGCGAGCCCGCGCGGGCTGGCGGCGAACCTTCCCCCCGGGGCGCTGCTCACCATCGAGTCGCCGGACTTCTCGAAGCTACTTGCCGATTGGAACAGCTCGCAGGAACAAGCCGCGTGGATGCGCAGCGCAAGCTTCAATGTCTTCACGAATTCGAGGCTCTATGGGCGGCTCACAGACGCGGAGCAGGAGTTCGCCGGTGCGGCAGGGACAGACTTTGGTTCACCGTTCTTGAAGTCCGTGGCCGGAACGCAGAGCATCTTCGCCTGGTACAACATCGGCAATCTGGAGTTGCTGTACATCACCCATCTCAAGCCCGGCCAGAGCGATGGCATCGCACTCCTCGCGTCCCGCGCGCGCTTCACTGCACGCAAAGCTGGCGACACCACGTTCTATGTGCGCAGCGGAGGTGTAGCAGGCGATGACTCTGGAACGAGTAGTCAGCAGCGCACTGTCGCGTTTGCGCAGCGCGGCGAGTGGTTCGTTTTCGCCACGCGGGAAGACCTTCTGGCCAACGCTCTGCTGTTGATGCAGGGCACGGCGAAGTCTCCGAGCCTCGCAGAGCAGGGATGGTATGAAGCTGCTGCCAAAGCTGCGCCAGCGCAACCAGGCGATCTGCGCATGCTGCTCGACCTCGATCGCATCACCCGCACGCCGCAGTTCGAAACGTATTGGGTTCAGCGCAACGTTACGGACACGCGCCGCTACCGCGCTGCCGCGATCGATCTCTACCGCGAGCCCGGACAGTTTCGCGAGGAGCGCGTGCTCTTGCCGGCGCAAGCTGCGGCGATATCCTCCGACAGCGAAGATACCTCCGCCCTGACCGAGCTCGTCCCTCCGGATGCAGGCGTCTTCCGAGCGACTGCAGCTCCATCTGCCGCAAACGCAATTGCGGAGCTGCGCGATAAGGTGCTGGAGCGCGCACCGATGGCGACGACACAGGAAGGCTACGCTCCTTCGCCGGATCTCGGCGTCGGCGCAGCTGGGGACACCACGGACCTTGAAACGCGCATCGACACACCGCAGCCCGTCAAGGAGCCCGCCGACGCATGGCTCAATCCGCTGCAGCGCGTGCTCAAGGATGCGCCGTTGACCGCGATGCTCAGCGTGAGCAGCTCAAGCGCGCGGCCCGCATCGTTGTTTCTCTCCATCCATTCCGCCGTCGTGTTGCGCCGCAGCGGAGTTTGGGACGAGGATGCTCTCTCTCGTGCAGTCCTTGAGGCGTTGCGTGGTCGTCTCACCGTTAGTGGCGTCGGGATAGCGTGGACGAAGCAGACAGTCGAGGGCGTAACGTTGATGACCGCGACCGGAGCCAATGCCATTGCGCTCGCCGTCCGTGGCAACACTGCAGTCATTGGCGCCGACGAAGCCCTGGTACGTGGCATCGTCACTCGCATGGGCAACAGTACAGAGCACCACGCTGCTGCAACAGTCATTGCAGAGTTCCGGCCTCCACAGGCACGCCCCGCATTTCTGCAGCTTACGTCGACGCTCGATCATGCGGGGGGAGCGCAGTCTGAATCCCCGCACAGTGCAGCCGCAGGCGGCAACGATCCACAGGCGGACGCGGCCCAGGATAGCGGCAGCGCCTCGCCGCAGTCAGAGGCGCCAGCGCAACAGGATGCATCGCCGACGCAACCCACATTCCTCCGCGAGACCGTCGGCAGCCTCAGTCAAAGCTTCTCTTCGCTTGGCGCGGAGCGCTTCCTCGAGCGCCGCGACGGAGATCGCGTGCACCAGACCATCCTCTATCTGTGGGCGCCGCCGAAGCCCGCACTATCTCCTTCGCATTAAGGCAGCAGCGACAATCGAAACGGGCTGGACGCACGCTTGTCCCTTCGGATAATGTGGTGCGCACCGACGCGGAGGCATTCCAGAAGCAGATCCCTGGACGCCGCCAAACTCGCCATAGAGAAGCCGGGCGGCTCCATCGATCTGGCTCGTTTGCCATGGCTGTGGTGCAGAGCCTCAGTGTGGCAGGGTGTTTTCTCATACTTTAGGAGAGCTGTCATGAGAAGTGCATTGCTTGCACTCACCGCACTGGTGTGTGCCTCGGGTCTCGCCGCGCAGACGGCGCCCGCCTCCGCCCCCATGCCCAACCCGACCTCTACGCCAGTCACTCTCAGCGTGTACCTGCGCGAACGCACCAACGCGACGCAGTGGTTCGCCGCGACTCCGAATCCGGAAGTCTATGGCCATCAGGACTCGCTGTTGCGGCTTGGTATCGCGCAGCGCATCAAGGCCTGGGACTACATGGCCGAGCTCGGCCAGAGCGCAGAGCTTGCTCTGCCCACCGATGCCGTCTCGCCCATCAGTGCGCAGGGGCAGTTCGGTCTCGGCGGAACGTACTACGCCTCGAACAGCAATAACCAATACCCCGCAGCGGCCTCGTTGCGACAGGGCTATGTGCGCTATCACTTCAAAGGCGACGCCGACACGCTTCGCATCGGACGCTTCGAATTCTTCGAAGGCCAGGAGATCACCCAGAAGAGTAGCGCACTCGCGTGGCTGCAAACCAACCGCGTCGCGCAGCGCCTCGTCGGCAACTTCGGCTACTCCAACGCACAGCGCTCGTTCGATGGCATCGAGGGCCGCGTTGGCGGTAAGGACTGGAACCTCACCGCGTTCGGCGGCCGTGCGATCCAAGGCGTCTTCAACATGAACGCCAACCCCGAGCTCAACGTCGACCTGCAGTACCTCGGCTATACGCGGATGCTCGCGAAGCAACATGTCATCGTGCGGGGTTTCGGCATTGGCTATCATGACGGCCGCACTGGCCTCACCAAGACTGACAACCGCCCTGCCGCAGCCCGCGCGCTCGATCATAAGAACATCCGCATCGGCACCTATGGTGGCGATCTCGTAGCGGCGATCCCTGCAGCCGGCAATACATTCGACTTCGTGCTTTGGGGCGCAGGGCAGTTCGGTTCCTGGGGACTCATCGACCATCGTGCAGGGGCAGTCGCCGTCGAAGGCGGCCTGCGCATGGACAGCCTCCGCACAACGCCCTGGCTGCGCGGTGGCTACTGGCGCTCGACGGGCGACAACAACAACACCGACGGCGTACACAACACATTCTTCCAGATCGCGCCCACCCCGCGTGTCTATGCGCGCTTCCCGTTCTACAACCTGATGAACTCGACAGACTCTTTCGTGCAACTCATCGACAGGCCATCGAAGGCGCTCGAGATGCGCAGCGATCTTCACTTCCTCAAGCTCACCGCGCCCACCGACTTCTGGTACCAGGGCGGAGGCGCGTTCGATAACAAGGTCTTCGGCTTCACCGGGCGTCCCGGCAGCGGCTCCGGCAGCTTCAGCTCGCTCTATGACCTCAGCGCGGACTACACGGTGTCGCCACACATTCTGCTGGCGGCCTACTACGCGCACGCCTTCGGCAAGACCGTCATCGCCAACATCTACACCACCAATCGCAACTCGAACTATGGCTACTTTGAACTCACGTACAGGCTCCAGAAGAAGCTGTAGGCGCAGCATCTCGTTGTTCCCATCATGCTTCCGCAGCGATCAGCTAGACTTAACAAGATGGCTGAAGGAACCAACAAGAAGGCGATCGTGCTGCTCAGCGGCGGTCTCGACTCCACCACAGTCGTCGCGATGGCGCACGCTCAGGGCTATGACGTATATGCTCTGAGCTTTGACTACGGCCAGGTGCACAAGGCGGAGTTGCATGCGGCCGCGCGCGTGGCGAAGAGCCAGCACGTAGCGCAGCATGCGGTCATCAAGCTCGATCTTGCAGCTCTCGCGCACTCTGCGCTCACCGGTAAGGGCGAGGTTCCCAAGCATCGCTCGCTGGACGAGATCGGCGAAGGCGTGCCCGTGACGTATGTCCCTGCGCGCAACACGGTCTTCCTCTCGCTCGCGCTCGCCTGGGCAGAGAGCCTTGGCGCCACCGACATCTTTATCGGCGTCAACGCGCTCGACTACTCCGGCTATCCCGACTGCCGCCCCGAGTTCATCCGCGCCTTCGAGACCATGGCTAACCTCGCGACGAAGATCGGCGCCGAGGGTCAGCGCATCACCATCCACACGCCCCTCATTGCAATGACCAAGGCGGAGATCGTGCAGGCCGGCCTCGCTCTCGGCGTGGACTACAGCATCACCACCACCTGCTACGACGCCTCCGACGCCGGCGAGGCATGCGGCTCGTGCGATGCCTGCCTCCTGCGCCGCCGCGGCTTCGAAGAGGCTGGCATTGCAGACCCAACGCTCTATCGTGGGTTCACAGAGTAGCCATGGCCTACTCCGTCAAAGAGATCTTCTACACGCTGCAGGGTGAAGGCGCGAACGCCGGCCGGCCTTCCGTCTTCTGCCGTTTCGCAGGTTGCAACCTCTGGAGCGGCCGTGAAGAAGATCGCGCGAATGCCATCTGCAAATTCTGCGACACCGATTTCATCGGCACCGATGGCGATGGTGGTGGCAAGTTCGCGACGGCACGTGATCTCGCATACGCAATTGCCGCGAAGTGGCCGGCAACACTGCAGAGTCAAAGCCCGAAGGCCCAGCGCTTCGTCGTCTGCACCGGCGGCGAACCGCTCTTGCAGCTCAATAAAGAGTTGATCGCCGCATTGCATGACGAAGGCTTCGTCATCGCCGTCGAGACCAACGGTACGATCGCCGTCCCCGAAGGCATCGACTGGGTCTGCGTGAGTCCCAAAATTGGTTCTGCGATGATCGTCACGCATGGCCAGGAGCTGAAGCTCGTCTATCCGCAGCAGGTCGATCCCGACGACTTTCTCAAGCTCGACTTCGAGAACTTCTTCCTCCAGCCCAAGGATGGTCCCGACGCCGCAGCCTCGCTCGCCGCCACCATCGACTATTGCCGCGCCCATCCCGCATGGCGGCTGAGCCTGCAGACCCACAAGATCATCGGCATTCGCTAGCCGCACGAGGCGAGCAGGGAAGTCTGCGGCTCGGACTCTGGGGACGCACTTTGGGGTACGATGAACTCACCGCATCTGATATCTCAGCTTCCCCGGAGTTTCCCGTGAGAATGCATCGCCTCGCAGCCACCGCCGCTATGGTGGGCACGCTGCCGCTGTTCGCCCAGTCCGCGCCGCAGACCTTGCTCGCCACGCCCTCCACCGTCGCCTGGGGATACTACTCCGGCTCCGCCAAGCCCGCGCTTACCGTGCACTCCGGCGACACCGTCGTCATGCAGACGCTCTCCACCTGCGGCAACGTCGATGCCCTCAAGCGCGATGGCGTCCCCGACGACCAGGTGCCCGCGTACATCAAGCCCATCTACGACGAAGTCAAGGACAAGGGCCCGGGCGGCCACATCCTCACCGGCCCAGTCGCGATCGAAGAAGCCGAGATCGGCGATGTGCTCGAGGTGCAGGTCGTCAAGATCAACATCGACACGCCCTGGGCCTGCAACCACTTCCGTCCCGGCGCGGGCTTCCTGCAGGACGACTTTCCCTACTCCGGCGACAAGATCGTCCTGCTCGACCGCGACAAGATGATCGGGCACTTCGCGCCCAACATCGACATCCCGCTGCATCCGTTCTTCGGCAGCATGGGTGTAGCGCCCGGCCGCATGCGCATCAACAGCGCCCCGCCTTGGATGCACGGCGGCAACATGGACAACAAGCACTTAGTCGCCGGAACAACCATCTACTATCCCGTGCTCGCGAAGGGTGCGTTGTTCGAAGCCGGCGACGGCCACGCAAACCAGGGCGATGGCGAAGTCGACATCACCGCGCTCGAGACCAACCTCACCGGCACCTTCCGCTTCATCGTGCATAAGGATGCGCATCTCCTTTGGCCTCGCGCTGAGACACCGACTGCCTATATCTCCATGGGCTTCTCGCCCGACCTGAAGACTGCAGCAGAGATGGCCGTGCGCAACATGATCGGCTTCCTCGTCGAGACCAAACATATGAAGCAGGCCGACGCCTACATGCTCGTCAGCGTCGCCTGCGATATGACCATCACGCAGGTCGTGGATACCAACGATGGCGTCCACGTCACCTGCGCCAAGAGTCTATTCAAATAAATGCTGGCAGCGGTGCGGATCATCGCACCGCAATCAGCGGCGTCGCCGCAATCGGCTTCGGCCGCCACTGCGATCCCCACTGCGAAGGCTTCGGCCCCATCACGAAGCGCACGTGCCCACCAGCCTGAATCTGCTCCCACGTCAACACTGGGATCGTCAGCGGCTTGCCGTTGATCGTCGCGCTCTGAATGTACATATTCTCCGCCGAGTTGTTCTCCGCATCGACGGCAAACGTGCGTCCATTGGCAAGCCGCAAGGCCATGCTCTTGTACATCGGGCTCCCGACCATGTACTCCCCACTCGCAGGATTGACCGGGTAGAACCCAAACGCCGTGAATAGCAGCCACGCCGACATCTGTCCGCAGTCGTCATCGCCATCAAGCCCGCCAGGCCCAAAGCCATACTCCTTCGCCGCGATCTCACGCACCTTGGCCTGCGTCTTCCACGGCTGGCCCGCAAAGTCGTACAGATAGGGATAGTGGTGGCTCGGCTCGTTGCTGTGCACATTGTGGCCGCCGGCAAAGTGCTGATCCAGCTTCGCTGCGTACTTGTCCGCCCCGCCCATCAACTCCAGCAACCCGGCCTGATCGTGGAATGGAGCCCACGTGTAGACCCACGCGCTGCCTTCGGTCCATCCTGAGTCCGAGCGATTACCTTGATGATCGCGCTCGCCTCCAAGAGGAGCCCAGCTTCCATCCGACTTGCGTCCGTTCATCAACCCAAACGCAGGGTTGTACAGGTTGCGATCATTGAGCGAGCGCCGCAGGAAGAACTCATAGTCCTTCGTGCGTCCCTGCGCCTTCGCAATCTGCGCCACACACCAGTCGTCATAGCTGTCCTCGAGCGTGCGCGACGATGCTTCATCGGTCTTGTCCACCGGGACATAGCCCAGCTCCTTGTAATACGTCAGTCCCGCGCGCGCTTCATACGGTGTATGCGGTTCACGATCCAGCCAACGCCGCGTGGTGTCGCCATCCGGCGGCGTCATCGCATCCTTGTACACCGCGGCCCATGCAGTCTCGCGATCGAACCCATGAAACCCCTTGCGCACGGCCTCGGCAACCAGCGAGTCCGCATGCGTCGCGATCATGATGTTCGTGTAACTCGGGTTCGGCCACTTTGGCATCCACCCACCCTCACGAAAGTCCTGCAGCAGCGCAGTAATCATGCCATCCACACGCTCCGGCGCGATCAGGGTGAGCAGGCTGTTCTCCGCGCGAAACGTATCCCAGATGGAGAACGACGTATAGCTCGCGCCATTGTGCACCTTGTCGTCATAGGCGCTGTAGTAGCGGCCATACTCGCTGAATTCGCGAGGATAGAGCAGCGAGTGGTACAGCGCGGTATAAAGACGCGTCTTCTCCGCATCCGTAGCACCTTCGATCTTCAGACGCCCGAGCTTCTCTTCCCAGGTCGCATGCAACTTCGCCCGAACGCGCTCAAAGTCCCAGTCGGGAATCTCCCGGCGAAGATTGTCGCGAGCCTGATCGGTGCTGAGAAACGAAGTCCCGACGCGCACCAGCACCTGCTCGCCCGGAGCGAACTCTGCGTAGGCCCCGTGCGGCATCGCCTTATCACTAGCGTCGTCAAAGGTCTTCTCGACAGCAGGAGCGTGTTCAAACTCCACGACGGAATAGCCGCGGAAGTTCGGCAGAGCGAACGGCCCCAGGTGCTTGTCCATCCGGTCAGGATTGTCTCCGCGGATCTCGTGCGTCGCGTTGTTGATCGCAGCATGGCCATCAACGCCGGCCCGCGCCGTCTCAACGAGCACCCGCCCCGTGGCTCCCTTGGGAAAGGTGAAGCGCAACAAGGCACAGCGATCGGTCGCCGTCAACTCCGCATGAACTCGCTGGCCATCAGCAGTCCGCAGCCACACACTGTAATGGTCCGGGCTCGCCTCTTCGTCGCGGTGGTCATACGCCAGGCCGCGGTCTTCGGGATGCACCTGCAGCGCGCCTACCTGCGGCATCAGCGTGATGTAGCCGTAGTCCCCCATCCAGATCGCCGGCTGATGGGTACCCATGAACCCGGTGATCTTCGCATCGTCGTAGTTGTAACTCGTGACGCTGATCTTGTTCTGGCGCGTCTGCGGCGTCCAGTCCGTCATCGCGAACGGCGGCCCGACGAAGGGCATCGTGCCCCCATAGCCAATCGCGCTGCGCTGCGTCCCGATGAGCGGATTCACATACGCGACCGCATCGCTGTGCTGGGCGGACAGCGCGGGCGCGAACAGCGAGCAGAGTGCGAGCAGGAGGGCAATGGTCTTCACAGCCGCCAAGTATACGAGCCCACCATGAGACCCGCGCAAGAGTTTTCTGATAGCGCAAACAGAAAATGGCCCGCTGCGTGAGCGGGCCATCGTTGGAACGCCCAAAACTACTTCGCTGTGGTCAGAGTCGTTTCGATCGCGGCCTCGCTCTTCAACTCCTGTGCCCGCTTCTCCACCGCTCGCATCACCCGCAGTAGGTTGCCGCCGTAAATCTTCTTGATGTCCTTAGCGCTATAACCCTTTTCCAGTAGCGCCCGCGTGAGCGCGGGGAACTTGTCATACGAGGCCAGGTCTGAAGGCACACATCCCACACCATCAAAGTCCGTACCGATGCCCACGTGATCGATGCCGCCAACCTTCACCGCGTGGTCAATCTGTGCGACGACATCCTGCAACGTCGGTGGTGTCACCTTGCCTGCGAACTCGTCACGCAGCTTGTCCATCGCCGCCTCGCGCTGCGCCGGGTCTTCGATCTTCAGGATCTCACCGTACTTCGAACGCATCGCTGCCTGCAGTGGTTTTGACTCATCCTCATAACGCTGGGATAGATAACCGCAGTCGAAGTTGATCTGCATGGTCCCGCCGTTCTTCGCCAGCGCGCGGATCATGTCATCGGTCATGTTGCGCGTGTTGCTCGAGATCGCACGGCACGAGGAGTGCGACGCAATGATCGGCGTCGTGGAGGTGGCGATGGCATCGTAGAAGGTCTTATCCGCCGTGTGCGAGATGTCCACCATCATGCCAAGCCGGTTCATCTCCCGCACCACATCCTTGCCGAACGGCGTCAGGCCATCGTGATGCGCCACCTTCGTGTCGGTGATGTCACCCTGCGCGTCGGCCCAATTGTTGGTGTTGAAATGCGTCAGGGTCATGTACCTCACGCCCAGCGCATAGTAATCACGCAGCAGTCGCAGGGAGTCCTCAATCGCGTGTCCGCCCTCGATGCCCATCAGTGCGGCAATTTTCTTTTCCTTGTGCGCACGCTCGATGTCCGCAGCCGTCGTCGCGAAGACAAAATCGTTCGGATGCTTCGCAACAACATCCGTGCGTACCGTGTCGATCATCGCCAGCGCACGATTCGCCGAGTGGTGCTCCTTGTCATAGCTTGCATCCACGTATACCGCGAAGAACTCCGCCCCTAGGAAGCCCTTCATGCGCGGTAGATCGGTCTGTCCACGCTTGTTGGGCGTCGCAATGTCATAGCCCTCAACCGTCAGCGAAGTCACATCGTCATGCGTGTCGATGAGGATCGCGTCGCGTGTGATCTTATCGACCTCCGCCTGGGTAACAGGCTTGGTGCGCGGCTTCTGTGCAGCAAGCGGCAGCGCAGAGGGAAGAGCCAGAGAGACCGCGATCAGAGCCACGGCATGACGTGCGATGTAGGGCACAGGCAATCCTTTCAAAGGCTGAAGATATGGAACGCCGGCCAAACGCATGTGCGTTGGCCGGCTGTTGTGCGGAGCCCTGAGTTACTGCCGATTGGAGCTGTCGTCGTCCTCATCGTCGCTGGCTTTTCCCGCCGCTTTCGGCGTTGACGCCGTTCGCACCGTCGGGTAGCTGATGCCAAGCTGCTCGAGATAGGTGCCGTACTTACTCGGATCGTAGTAGTACTTCTTCATTTGCTCGCGGTAGGTCGCCATGGTCTTTTCGTTGAGCCAGATAGCCGGCTTGTCGTCAGCCCGCAGCAGGGGAATGTACTTCTGGTCCTTGGTCTGCACGTTAACGAAATAATCCTTAGCCGAAGCGAGCAGATCACGCTTCGTCAGCAGATCCAGCAACGTCATCGCCTGCACCTTGGCGCCCGCGATCACACCCTTGTGCGCAATCGGCGTAGCCATGGAGATCGCGTTCGCCCAGTTGTGGCCCGGCATCTCTGGGATGTTCGAGGGATACCGCAGTACGATCGTCGGGACCACCCAGCTCACATCGCCGATGTCATCCGAGCCGCCTCCAGTAAACTGCTCCGCCGGCCGTGGAGGCCGCAGCTCATCGAGCTTGGTCGCGAGGCCCTTGGGTTCCTGCTTCAGCTCCGTCTGGATCGCCTTCGCGAGCTTCTGATCATCTTCGCTCCACTTCGGCAGTCCCACCAGCTTCGCGTTCTCGCTGGCATCCTCGGCCATGGCCTTGTTGAAGTGGCCAGGCCACGCAGCGCCCAGTACCTCGCTGGTCCAGGTGGTTCCCGTCATGATCGACGCTCCCGTCGCCATCTTGTCGCCGGTATCCCACAGTCCCTTGATGTGCTCATAGTCGGCCTCGCGAAAGTAGTACCAATCGCTGGCGTGCTGCGGCACCACGTTGGGCTGGTCCGCGCCATCGGGGATGACATTATGCGAGCGCTGCTGCAACCGCAGGTGCTCACGCTTGAAGTTCCAACCCACATCCATCAGCTCAACAGCATCGAGCGCCGAGCGCCCTCGCCAAGGTGCTGACGCGGAGTGCGCGCTCTCGCCCTGAAACTTGTACAGCACGGAGATGAGGCCGTTCGACGAAGGCCCACCCCAGCCCGTGCCAAGGTTGTCTCCGACGTGCGCGAACAGCACTGCATCCACGCCCTTGAAGTAGCCATCGCGCACGTAGTACGCCTTCGATCCCAGCAGCTCCTCCGCCACGCCCGGCCAGATCTTCAGTGTCCCCGGAATCTTCTGGTCGATCATCATCTGCTTCACGGCCAGCGCCGCCAGGATGTTCACCACGTTGCCGGAGTTGTGGCCTTCGCCATGTCCCGGAGCACCCGGCACGATGGGATCGTGATACGCCACGCCCGGCTTCTGCGAGGCCTGCGGGATGCAGTCGATGTCCGAGCCCAGCGCGATTACCGGACCGCCCGTGCCGTTCGTCCATGTCGCCATAAACGCGGTGGGAATGCCATCGATGCCGCGCTCCACCGTGAAGCCATTCTTCTCCAGCACGGAAACAAGGTACTTTGACGTCTCGAACTCCTGGAAGCCAAGCTCTCCGAAGCTGAAGATCATGTCGTTCATGACCTGCGCCTGCTTGGTCTGCTTATCAAGCGCGGCGATCAACTCCTGCTTGCGTGCTGCGTTGCTGTCGGGCTTTGTTGGAGCAGCATCCGCGGACTTGGCTGGGATGGTCTTGCTCTGCGCCGGCATGACGCAGGGCATCAGCAGAGCCGCAGCGGCTCCAAGTGCCGCCCAGCGCGTGGTCGGAGAGAATCTCCGGTGGCGAATAGAGGTGCGAGACATGCAAGGACTCCTTGAGGGACGCTGGTGGAACGGCGATTCGGTCGAAGAGGCAGCGGTAGCGCCGCACATGACGGAAGTACGGCCAGCCTGGGCAGCGATGGGCGGAGGCTGTGTCTGCAAGGCCATGGGGACGGCTCTGCAGAGCCACAGCCGATATCGAGGGTATTTGCGAAAGTGTAGCAGCAGTCGAAGTGCCACGGACCGCGAAGCGCCCCATCGGGGCCATCCTGGAAACGCCACTCCTCGGAGCCATTCCCCGCGCCACGACGCAATCCCAAAGCAGGTCGTGTGACGCAAGACACCGCCCGATTTCGCTTCCGCGCGTGTAATGGAACGAAGAGGATGGAAGACGCCGCCGAGCACAGCGCCGCCGGAGGAATCGGTTCGCTGCATGTCTCGCACGCCTGCAGCGCGTTCTCACGGTTCCGCTCGAAGTGATGTCGAGGCTGGGCCGCGCGGTGCTGAACCACTTCTTTCGCAACGATATGCATGAACTTTCCATCATCTTCAGCGTCGTCAGTACCGTCACCCAGGCCGTCGCCGAACAAGGCGGAGGCCAGGTGATCTCCGTGCGCCTGCGCGTCGGTGCGCTGGCGGGCCTGGAGCGCGAGTCGCTGCTCTTCGGCTACGAGATCGCAACAGCGGGTACGCCGCTTGCCGGCTCACGGCTCGACATTGAGGATGTGCCTGTCACGATCTATTGCAGCGATTGTGCCGCCGAGCGTACGCTCCCCGGTGTGCAAAGTATGCGCTGCCCCCAGTGCGGCCAGCCCAGCGGCGATATACGGGCAGGCCGCGAGTTGGAACTCGCTTCGGTAGAGATTGAAACAGGAGAGCCGGAAGTTCCCGAACTAGAGATGGAAGCCGCACCGCGTTGAAGCGGCCCAAGGAGTAGAGCATGGAGACACGTGTACTTGAGCTTCGGAAGAATGTGCTCAACAAGAACGATGAGCTGGCCCGTGCGCTGCGTGCGAGGTTCGAAGCCGCAGGCGTCGTCGTGGTCAACCTCGTGTCGAGTCCCGGCACCGGCAAGACCGAGTTCCTGAAGAAGACGCTCTCTACACTTCGCGCGAACGGTCTTCGTGTCGCCGCACTCGTCGGCGATCTCGAGACCGACAACGACGCTCGCAGGCTGGCGGAAAGTGGTGCTCCCGTCCGCCAGATCACGACGCATGGCTGCTGCCACCTAGACGCGAGCATGATCGAACGCCACCTCGAAGGCTGGGCGCTCGATGAGCTCGACATCCTCTTCATCGAAAACGTCGGAAACCTCGTCTGCCCCTCGAACTACGACCTCGGCGAAGGCACGCGGGTTGCCCTGCTCTCCGTCACCGAGGGCGAAGACAAGCCGCTGAAGTACCCCGGCATCTTCAACAGCGCCGACGTCGCGGTCATCACCAAGATGGACCTCGCCGAGGCCTGCGAGTTCGACCAGCCTCTAGCAGAAGCCAACATCCATGAGGTCCGTCCCGGCATGAAGATCTTCGCCATCTCGGCCAAGCGCGGAGTCGGCATGGAAGCCTGGCTGGAGTTTGTGCAGGGCCTGCGCAAGCAGGCTCCTGTAGCCGTGTGACCAGCGTCGCTGACGCCGCAACAGCCCGCATGATCTCGTGTCATGTGGGCAACCCAGAAGGAGCCGCGTATGTGCTTGGCAGTGCCAGGGCAGGTCAAGGAAATCTATGGAGAGCACGGCACGCAGATGGGCCGCGTCAACTTCGGCGGCATCGTCAAGGAAGTCTGCCTGGCGTACCTGCCGGACATCGCCGTCGGCGAATACGTTGTTGTCCACGTAGGCTTTGCCATCAACAAGCTCGATGAAGCCGCCGCGATGGAGAGCATCCGCACCTTCAAGGAGATGGGACTCTTCGAAGAAGAGTTCGGCGAGCTCAGCGCGATGGAGAGCTCGTAGAGCTCGCGTCGTGCTGTAAGGCGATGATCCAACCGGAGATCAGATCGTATGAAGTACCAGGAAGAGTTTCGTAACTCGGGGGCCGTGCAGAAGCTGCTCGCGGAGATCCGCGCGACGGTCACCCGTCCTTGGAGCCTCATGGAGGTCTGCGGCGGACAGACGCACTCCATCCTGCGCAATGGCCTCGACCAGCTGCTTCCGCAGGAGATCCGTCTCATCCACGGACCGGGCTGCCCGGTCTGTGTCACGCCTCTCGTGGCCATCGATCGCGCCCTGGCCATCGCCGCGCGCCCCGGCGTCATCTTCTGCTCCTTCGGCGACATGCTCCGCGTTCCCGGCTCGGATAAAGATCTCTTCCGCATCAAGAGCGAAGGCGGCGACGTCCGCATCGTCTACTCTCCGCTGGACGCCGTGAAGATCGCGCGCGAGAACCCCGATCGAGAGGTGGTCTTTTTCGCCATCGGCTTCGAGACCACCGCACCCGCCAACGCCATGGCCATTGAGGTCGCACGCCAGCAGGGCATTCGCAACTTCTCCGCGCTGGTCTCGCATGTCCTCGTGCCTCCAGCCATCGAGGCCATCCTGTCCTCGCCTCGCACACGCGTCAATGCGTTTCTCGCCGCGGGTCATGTATGCAGCGTCATGGGCACATGGCAATACCCCGCGCTGGCCGAAAAATACAAAGTCCCCATCGTGGTCACAGGCTTCGAGCCCTACGATCTTCTCCTCGGCATCCTCGCCTGCGTGCGCCAGCTTGAGCGCGGCGAGTTCCGCGTTGAGAACGCCTACGCCCGCGCCGTCAATGCTGAGGGCAATCTCCCCGCGCAGGAACTCCTCTCGCGCGTCTTCACCACCATCGATCGCGCCTGGCGCGGCATCGGCGTCATTCCCAACAGCGGTTGGAAGCTCAGCGAAGCCTATCGCGAGTTCGACGCCGAGCTTCGCTTCGACGTCGGCGGCATCGTCGCGAACGAGTCGCCACTCTGCCACAGCGGCGAGGTCTTGCAGGGCCTCCTGAAGCCCAACCAGTGTCCGGCTTTCGGCAAACAATGCACTCCGCGTACACCGCTCGGAGCGACCATGGTCTCGAACGAAGGAGCCTGCGCGGCCTACTACAACTACGGCCGCCTCATCGCCGCGGAGGAGCTCGCATGCGCAGCGAAGTAGCGTTGGATCACGCAGCACTCGAGCCTGCAGAGTTCGATATCGAAGCCTGGACCTGCCCTCTGCCCCTGCGTGACTATCCCCGCATCGTCATGGGCCACGGCGGCGGCGGCAGCCTCTCGGCAGAGCTCATCGACAACATCTTTGTCCCCGCCTTCCGCAACGCCGACCTCGAAGGCATGGCCGATTCCACCGTCCTCACGCTGCCCGCAGGCCGCATCGCCTTCTCCACGGACGCCTACGTCGTCCATCCCCTCTTCTTTCCCGGCGGCAGCATCGGCGAGCTCGCCGTGCACGGCACGTGCAACGACCTCTCCATGAGCGGAGCGAAGCCTCTCTATCTCAGCGCCTCGTTCATCCTCGAAGAAGGCCTCGAGATGAAGACGCTCGCCGCCATCGTCGATCGCATGGGCCGTGCCGCACGTGAGGCGGGCGTTCAGATCGTTACTGGCGACACCAAGGTCGTCGAGCGGGGTCATGCCGACGGCTGCTACATCACGACCGCAGGCATCGGCATCCTGATGACCGAGGACGCTCCTGCACCCTCGCAAGCGAAAGTTGGCGATGTCGTGCTCGTGAGCGGAACTCTCGGCGACCACGGCATGACTGTGATGAGCGTGCGGGAAGGGCTCTCCTTCGAGACGACCCTCGAGAGCGACTCCGCTGCGCTGCACCCGATGGTAGAAGCCATGCTCGCGGCCTCCAATCAGATCCACGTTCTGCGCGATCCCACCCGTGGCGGCCTCGCCACCTCGCTCAATGAGATTGCACAGTCCTCGAGCGTCGGCATCCGCCTCGAAGAGACTGCTCTGCCTGTGCTTCCCGCGGTAGCCTCCGCCTGTGAGATCCTCGGCATGGACCCCATGTATGTCGCCAATGAGGGCAAGCTCGTCGCCATCGTCGGCGCGGAAGATGCCGATCGCGTCCTCAAGGTAATGCGCGCCCATTACCTCGGCCGCAACGCCGCACGCATCGGCGAGGTTGTCGCCGAGCATCGTGGTACGCTCGTCGCGCGAACACGCTTTGGTGCCACGCGCATCCTCCCGCTGCAGATCGGCGAGCAGCTTCCGCGGATCTGCTAGGCGTTGCGGGTGGATTCTCGCGGCATCGTCTCTATCTAAAAAACATACTTTTGCTGATAAAACAGTTCGGCGCGAGCTTTGGTACGCGTCGCGTGTCCCTGGCTGGGCGCTGTCCTGCCTCGGCCGTCCACTCGCCAGCGTTCACTCGTTGGTCGAGAGTGGTCAACTCAATATCACCTCGTCAAAGGAAAGATCCCGATGGAATCGAAGATGTTCAGCCGCCGTGAGGTTCTACTTGGAGGAAGCGCCGCGATGGCCTCGCTTGGAGTTACAGGAGCCACCGTCGCGCAGACGCCAGACCCCAAACCCGACACTTCGCCAGCACCCACGCCAGACCAGCTGCGTCGCATGCAGTGGTGGCACCAGGCCAAGTTCGGCATGTTCATCCACTTCGGCCTCTACAGCCAGAACGCGCGGCACGAGTGGGCGATGGAAGACGAGGCCATCCCCATCCCCGAGTATCAGAAGCTCGCGCCCATCTTCCATCCCGCGCCGGGCTCGCAGCGCCAGTGGGCGAAGCTCGCGAAGGCTGCCGGCATGAAGTACATGGTGATGACGACCAAGCACCATGAAGGCTTCTGCAACTTCGATACCAAGCTCACCAACTACAACGCCGTACAGCAGGGACCCAAACGCGACCTCGTGCGCGAGTACGTCGAGGCCGCGCGCGCCGAAGGCCTCCGCGTAGGCTTCTACTACTCCCTGATGGACTGGCATCATCCCGACGGCGCCAAGTGCGCCACCGATGAAGCCGCGCGCCGCCGCTTCGTCGACTACACCCACGGCCTCATCCGCGAGCTGCTCACCAACTACGGCAAGATCGATGTGCTCTGGTACGACGTCGACTGGCCCCTTAACGCCGAGCAGTGGGAGAGCGACAAGATGAACCAGATGGTCTTCTCGCTGCAGCCCGACATCATCGTCAACAACCGCAATGGCCTTCCCGGAGACTTCTCCACGCCCGAGCAGCACATCACCGCGGAGAAGGGCGGCCGCGCGTGGGAGAGCTGCATGACCCTCAACGACAGCTGGGGTTTCCAGCGTGCCGACGACAATTGGAAATCCTCGAAGACCATCGTGCGCAACCTCGTCACCTGCGCTCGCGACGGCGGCAACTACCTGCTCAACATCGGGCCGCAGCCTGACGGCGGCATCCCTCCCGAAAGCGTTCGCGTGCTCACCGAGGTAGGCCAGTGGATGCAGACCAACGGCCACACCATCTACGAGAGCGACATCTGCCTCCCGCGCCGCTCCAACTACGCCAGCTTCACGCGCACGGGCAACATGCTCTTCATGCATGTGCACTTCTGGCCCGGCTCGGACGTCTCCATCTCCGGCCTCACGGTGAAAGCTCGGTCTGCGAAGCTCCTCAAGACCGGCCAGCCCGTCACCTTCACGCAGGACGAGTTCCGCCTGCACCTCACGGGTCTCCCCTTCGATGCCCCCGACACTCCCGTAACGACCATTGCAATCCAGTGCGACGGCGAGCCAAGGCAGGACACGGACTTCGTGCGCAAGAACCGCGTGCGCCCGGGCGTAGGCATCTAGTCGCAATCCGGCAGTGGCAACAACAGGCTCCCTGACGCGCTGCGGCAGGGAGCTGTCCTCTTTGCAACCGCTCCACGTCCCTCGCGGCGGGCTGCAGCCCCCGCTCCGACTGCGGCGGCCGATTTCCGAACAACGGCCCTTCCGCCGCATTTGCCCGTCTTTCGCCGCTCTGCGCGGGAATGGACAGCGGATCAGAGGGCTCTCCGTCGCCAAAACCAATCAATCCCTGTTTCCAACCCCAAAGTTTCCCGGTAAATTCATATCAATCACCTCAAAGTGGAACGGCTCTGTATTGAAGCCTTCCTAAGAACTCCGGGGCTCTGCGCTGCTGTGCGCGCGCTCCTCTGCATATGCCTCCGTCGCTCGTTTGGCGGTTGCATCGGTCTACCCTACCTGTCCTGCGTCGTGCGGACGGGAGGCTCGATGTGTATGTGCTCGCCGGTGTTTGAAAGGGAATGTATGGGTTTTCTCAAGTGTCTCCGTCCGCTGTGTCTTCTCCCCGTGTTGATGGCTGCGCAGGTAGCGTCACACGCGCAGGTTCCCACTCCCGTCTCGGTTCTGGGCCACACGCCGGGTGATGACTTCTACCTCGCCAACTACGAGGATGCGGTCAAGTACTTCCACACCCTCGCTGCCAGCACCGACCGCATGAAGATGTTCACCGTCGGCAAGACCACCCAGGGACGCGACATCGAAGTCGCCGTTATCTCATCACCGGAGAACCTGGCCAAGCTCGACGAGTACAAGAAGAACGCCCGCAAGCTCGCCACGGCCGATGGCCTCGACGATTCCACCGCTCTCGCGTTGGCGCGGGAGTCCAAGGTCATCGTGCACATCGATGGCGGCCTGCACTCCTCCGAAGTCGCGGGTGGACAGCACTCCATCGCGCTGGCCTACAAGCTGGTCGCCGCGCAGAACGATCCCGAGATCGACGCTATCCTGCACAACGTCATCCTCGTCCTCTGGCCCACGCTCAACCCCGACGGCCAGGACATGATCGTCTCCTGGTACCGCAAGAACGTCGGCACCAAGTATGAGGTCGCCCCGCTGCCCTGGCTCTACCAGGAGTATGTCGGCCACGATAACAACCGCGACGGCTTCATGCTCAATATGAAGGAAGAGCAGGTCGTCGCGAAGACAGAGATGGAGTACGCCCCCGACATCTTCTACTGCCAGCATCAGACCGCGCCGTTCCCCGCACGCATCTGGATCCCGCCGTTCGCCGATCCCATCTCCGGCAACGTCAGCCCCTATGTTCGCAGCTGGCTCAACGTCATCGGCACCAACATGACGGCATACCTCGACCAGCACAACATGCCCGGAGCCATCTCCGAGTCTCGCTTCGACAACTGGTATGCCGGCTTCACCGACTGGGCCGGCGTCTACCGCGGCGAGATCTCCTTCTTCACCGAGACCGCGCTCTATCGCTACGCCACGCCGCGCCTCTACACCATCGACGAGTTCCCCTCGGAGTACAACGACCTCCGCGCTCTCAGCATGTACAGCACGCCCTGGGTCGGTGGCTGGTGGCATCTCAAGGATGCCGTGGACTACATGGTCGGTGGCTCCATGTCCGTGCTCGATCTCGCCGCCAAGAACCACGAGGCCCTGCAATACAACCGCTATCAGACCGCGCGCGACAACATTCGGCGCACCGAGCCTCCCTTCGCCTACGTCATCAGCTCGAAGCAGGCCGATGTGCCTGAGGCCGGCCTTCTTGCGCAGAAGATGATCGACAACGGCCTCAACGTCTACCAGACCAGCGCCGGCTTTGAGGCCAACGGCATCTCGTATCCCTCCGGCTCGTGGGTTGTACCCATGGACCAGGCCTTCTCGCCCATGGCGAAGGAGCTGATGGAGCGCCAGCAGTATCCCGCCGCAGCCACTGGCGAGACGGCCTCCGGCGCGCACCTGCCCTATGACATCACCGGCTGGACGCTCCCGCTGCAGATGGGTGTCGCCGTGGATACGGTCACCGATCCGCTCGAGTCTGCACAGCGCGCGAAGATGACCAGGGTCGAGGCCGTCAAGCTGCCTGAGGCCGGCGTCAGCGGCGCTGGCGAGACCTTCGCCATCAGCCATAAGCCCAACAACGCCTTCCAGATCGTGAACGCCGTGCTCGCCAAGGGCGGCAGCGTCTCCATGGCCAGCGACCCGATGAAGACCGCCGAGGGCAATGAGCGCGGAGCCTTCCTCGTGAAGGGCATCGGTCACGAAGACCTCGGCAGCCTCACCTCGAAGTTCGGCGTCAGCGCCGTGGCCCTGGCGTCAGCACCGGAGAAGACCGTCGCTCTCAAGAAAGCACGCGTCGGACTCTACCGTCCATGGACCGGCGCCATCGATGAAGGCTGGACGCGCTGGATCCTCGAAAACTACAACTACGGCGCAAAGAGCCTCTACAACGCGGACATCCGTTCCGCCAACCTGCGCGACCGCTACGACGTCATCATCCTGCCGGACATGAACGGTAACCAGCTCATGCATGGCTTCCGCGAAGGCATGGTCCCGGGCCAATACGCTGGCGGCATCGAAGAAGCCGGCGCCGAGAACCTGCGCGAGTTCGTGCGCAGCGGTGGCACGCTCATCGCCTTCAACCAGGCGGCCTCGGCGCTCATCCCCGTCATGTCGCTGCCCGTGAAAAACGTCCTGCAGGGCCTCGGCAACGATAAGTTCTACTGCTCCGGCGCTCTGCTGCGCATTGAGACCCAGCACCTCGAGCTTCCCATCAACTACGGCGTGCCGTCCTCGCCCGTCGTCATGTTCGAGCGTGGTCCCGCCTTCGAGATCCAGCCTGGCTTCAAGGGCGCGGTACTGGCCAAGTATGCCAAGCAGGGTGAGCTGCTCGAGAGCGGCATGATCATCCACCAGGAGCTGCTGCACGATAAGATCGCAGCGCTCGAAGTCAGCTACGGCCGGGGCCGCGTCTTCCTCTATGGCTTCAAGCCGCAGCACCGCGGACAGGCGCATGGTACCTACCGGTACCTCTTCAACGCGCTCTACCAGTTCGAGGATCCGCCGATGCCGGCGGAGTCTCCCGCACCCGCTGCTCCCGCCAGAGCTGCAACGGAGAACCCTGCCGCTGAACCCGCTGCTCCTGCAGCGGAGGCGGCAGGGAACCGCGCCCGCCGCACCGGGCAAGGCGGACAACGTTAGCCCCAGCGCAATAACCAGAGATCGACAGTACAGGGCCGAACCAGCACCACAAAACAAAAACGATCGACCACTTTACTTATCACCTTGGAGATCCATGATGCGTAAGTTTCTTGCTTTACTCCTTGCATGTGTCTTCGCCCTCTGTGCTTCGGCGCAGAATGGCACGACGTCCGTGCGTGGCTCCGTCACAGATCCCACGGGCGCTCTTGTACCGACCGCAACCGTCACGCTCACGAACGTCGTCACCAAGCAGGCGCAGACGATCAAGGTGGGCAAGAGCGGCGAGTACATCTTCGAGCAGCTCGCACCAGCGAAGTACTCCATTACCGCGACTGCCGACGGCTTTGGCGAGATCACCAAGGACACGGAGCTGCTCGTAAGCCAGCCTTCAACGGTCAACTTCGCGCTCCCTGTTACCGGCAAGAACGAGACCGTCGAGGTCACCTCAGCCGCGTCCTCGCTGAACTTCAGCGATGCCTCCATCGGCAATGCCTTCTCGAACGATGAGATCCAGGCCACGCCCATCAACTCGCGCAACGTGCCGGATCTGCTCGCCCTTCAGCCCGGCGTGCTGTACTTCAACAACAACGACAACGCCAGCAATCCGAATGCGGTGACGGACAGTCGCATCGGCGCTGTCGCTGGTGCCCGTTCCGATCAGGGGAACGTCACGCTCGACGGCCTCGACGACAACGATCAGACCTTCGGCTACGCTTTCACCGGCGTGCTCCGGTCCACGATGGACTCCACCGAAGAGTTCCGCGTCACCACCACTGCTGCGACCTCCGACGCCGGCCGTTCCTCCGGCGCGCAGGTCACGCTGATCACCAAGTCCGGTACCAACCGTTTCCACGGCAGCGCCTATGAGTTCTTCCGCAACGCTGCCTTCGATGCCAACGACTGGTTCAACAAGAATACGGAGCTCGCCAACGGACATCCGAACAAGAGGCCGGAGCTCACCCGCAACACCTTCGGTGGCACCGTTGGTGGTCCCATCCTCCGGGACAAGCTCTTCTTCTTTTTCAACTACGAGGGACAACGTACGCGTGAGGCCCAGACCGTGACGCAGGAGGTTCCTACTGCTTCCTACGCCGCAGGCAATCTCAAGTACCAGGACACGAATAAGAACACCTATACACTCACTTCTGCGCAGGTCGCGCAGCTCGATGCTCCCTGCTTGGGCAACGGCGTATGTTCCACCCCCGGCCCCGACGCGGCGATCCTGCAGTACTTCTCGCAGGTTCCCGTGGCCAACGGCACAACCATCGGCGACGGCCTGAACGAAGGCTCCTACACCTTCTCCTCGCCCACGCCCTACACCCACAACACCAGCATCTTCAAGCTCGACTGGACGCCGGGCTCGAAGCATCGCGTCTTCGTCCGCGGCAACCTACAGAAGGACCTGAGTAACGGCACGGCCCAGTTTCCTGGGCTGCCGGCCTCCAGCAAGACGGAGGACAACACCAAGGGCATCGCCGCCGGTGACACCTGGACCATCACCTCGAGCCTCGTCAACGATCTTCGCTACGGCTACATCCGCCAGGGCTTCGGAACTGCCGGTCTCGGCAAGGGCTCCTACACCGACGTCCGTTTCATCGCGTCGCCCACAGCTGAGACGCGCAACACCATCCGCACCGTTCCGGTAAATGAGATCGTCGATACCCTCAGCTACACCAAGGGCAAGCACACGATGCAGGTCGGAGGAACCTGGCGTCTCATCCACAACAACTCCAGTACCGATCTCAACTCGTGGGATGCGGGCACCACGAATCCGCAGGGCCTATCGAGCGGAAGTTTGCCCTCTCCTTCGCAACTCGGCACCGCTTACCCGGCTGTTGGTTCCAGCTTCGCCTCCAGCTACCTCAACGCCTACGGCAATCTCGTTGGTGCGGAATCGTCGCTCACCCGTAACATCAACTACTTCGTCAACCCCGGTGGCAACACCGGCAGCCTGCTCGCGCAAGGTGCATTCGTGAATCGCCACTTCCGTTCGCAGGAGCTTGAGTACTACATCCAGGACTCCTGGCGTGTGACCCCCAAGCTCACGTTGACCGGCGGTCTCCACCACACCATCCTGCAGGTTCCCTACGACACCACCGGCCAGTCGGCCGCGCCCACCATCGACACCGACGCCTTCTTCAAGCAGCGCGAGATCGCTGCCTCGCAGGGTGTCGTGTATGAGCCCACGCTCTCCTTCGCACCCAACGGTCCTGTGTACGGCCGTCCTGGGTACTGGGCCAAGGAGAAGGGCAACGTCGCTCCTCGCGTTGCCTTCGCCTATGCCGTCGATAGCAAGACCTCCGTCCGCGGGTCCTACGGTATCTACTACGATCACTTCGGTCAGGGCATTATCAATGCCTTCAACACCTCGGGTTCCTTCGGCCTCGCGTCGAAGATCACCAGCCCGCTGGGCACCCTCGGACCGGAACAGGCGCCGCGCTTCACCAGCCGCACCAGCCTCCCCGCGCTCAACGTCGCGCAGGGAGCCTCCACACAGATCTTCCCCTATGCTCCTCCGGCAAATAACTTCTCCATCAGCTGGGGCGTCGATAACAAGCTGAAGACGCCCTACGCCGAGGTCTATTCTTTCTCCGTGCAGCGCTCCCTCCCCGGCGGCTTCACCGTGGAGGCTGACTACGTTGGCCGACTCGGCCGCAAGCTGCTCCAGCAGTCGGACCTCACTACGCCCGTGAACTTCGTCGACACCAAGTCCGGCACCTCCTACTTCCAGGCCGGTGCGCAACTCGCTGCGGTCGTCGACGCCAACGCCGGCAATAAGACAGCCACGGTCGCGAACATCCCTTACTTCGAGAATGTCTTCCCATACATGGCCAACGTCTCGACCAGCAAGTGCCCCAACCCAAACAAGTCGGCCACGCAGGCCATCTATTGCAACGAGTACACCACCTATCGCAGCGTGCTCGGTGAGACCACGGCTCTTGCCGACATCGACTTCTACTGCTCGGGTTCCGTCGCCTACGGTTGCACGGCCTCCGGGTCGCGCTTCTGGCAGAACCAGTTCTCCAGCCTCTACGCCTGGACCTCCAATGGGTCCTCCTCCTACAACGCCGGCCAGTTCATCCTGCGCCACCCCACCTCGCACGGCTTCCAGATGGACCTCAGCTACACGCTGGGCAACTCCATTGACATGGGCTCCGACGCCGAGCGCGCCAACGAAACCCTGGGTGGCTCGGGCAGCTACCTGACCAACTCCTGGATCCCCTCGCAGTCGCGCGCCGTCTCCGACTTCGACACCCGTCACCTCGTCACCTTCAACGGTTCCTACACCCTGCCCTTCGGTCACGGCCAGCAATACGCTTCGCATGCTGGCAAAGTCGAAGACCTCCTGATCGGCGGCTGGCGCCTGGCCGGTATCTCGCGCTGGACCAGCGGCTTCCCCTTCTCCATCGGTGAAGGTGGTTACACCACCGACTGGGAGATTGGCAGCTTCTCCGTCAAGGTCGATCCCACCCTGCAGAGCCATACCTACAAGGTCCCCGGCTCGGTGCCCAACGCCTTTGCCGCGCACAGCGCCATCGTGGGCAGTACTGCGACGGGCGGTCCCTACATCCGGCTCCCGTATCCTGGCGAGGCCGGCATGCGCAATGCCTACCGTGGCGATGGTTTCTTCGATACCGACGCCAGCCTCTCCAAGCCCTTCAACATCACCGAGCACCAGGTCCTCCGCTTCACCTGGGAGTCCTTCAATATCACCAACTCCGTGCGCTTCAATACGCGCGGCATGACAACCACGCCGACCAGCAACTCCTTCGGCAACTACAGCACCACACTGACGACCCCGCGTCGCCAGGAGTTCTCGCTCCGCTACACGTTCTAACCACGAACCAGCAGATACCCCTGTCACGGCATAACCCGCCGGGGCAGGGGTTTTCTGCTATCTGCCCATCAGCTTGCACCCCGGACCCCCTGGTCCGGCGAAGGGAACTCTGTGATGAAGCCTCAACTCACCTCCATGCTGGCCCTGGCCGCGACGCTCACAAGCTCCGCCATCGCACAGCAGCAGCACTTTCCCACCAACGAAGATCTCCGCCACCTCCGCGTCATCTCCAGCCCTCAGCTCTCGCCCGACCTCAAGCACGTCATCGCCCTCGTGCAGGACAGCACGGCCGAGGGCGGCAAGACCCATGTGTGGATGCTCAACGTCGATGGCTCCGCACCGCGCCAGCTCACCTTCTCCGCAGGGGACGCCGCGCCTGCAGCCGGCGGCGGGGCGCGTGGTGGTGGCGCAGGCGAGCGCTCCGCCGAGTATCTTCCCGATGGCAGCGCCATCCTCTTCCTCGCGCATCGTGGCGAGAAGACCCAGCTCTTCCGCCTTCCGCTCACGGGCGGCGAGGCCGCGCCCATGAAGCTCGAGCACGCACCCGCCGAAGGCGGCACGGCCGCAGCAGTCGATGTCTCCAACTTCACCATCTCGCCCGACGGCAAGACCATCGTGCTCGTCGGCACCGACCCCGAGAGTCCCGCGCGCACCAAAGATCATCGCGATCAAAAAGACGCTGTCTGGGTTGAGCACGAAGAGCCCGTCCATCGCCTCTACGTGATGGACACAACCACATGGAAGTCCACCGAGATCCCCAAGCTCACCGACACCGACGGCGTCACCTGGAGCGAGGACTCCGCGAAGCTCCTCGTCCTCACGCATGCGCATTTGCGCGACCTCGGTCCCAGCGCCATCGGCACCATCGTCACCGCAGCCAATCCCTCCGAGCAGAAGCCCGTCACGGGCCTTCCCATCTCCACGCGCCGCGTAGCGTTTACGCACGACGGTAAGAGCCTTGTGCTCTTCGCCAAGTGCGAGAAGGATGCGCCCGAAGGCTGCGCCGACCTCTTCACCTTCGACCTCGCCGCCGGCAAACTGCACAACCTCACCGGTGGCCTCAAGGACAGCACGCTTTCGCCCGGCACGCTCTACGTCGATGGCGATGACAAGGGAGTCGTTGTCAGCCTCAGCCACGGCATGCACGAGACCATCGCGCACGTCGACCTCGCAAGCGGCCAGTCCAAGCTCTACGATCTCGGCCAGCCCGTCATCAGCGGCGTGCGCGCAGACGCGAAGAAGCAGGCCTGGGTCTACATCGCCAGTTCCAGCACCTTGCCGCCCTCCACCCACATGACCACCTCACTCAATTCGCCTGGCAAGCGTCTCGAGCAGCCCGAGCTCGTGCCCGCAAGCTGGACCTCCGTCGCCTCGAAGCCAATCTCGTGGAAGCGCGCCGGTTTTACGGTTGAAGGCCTGCTCTATCTTCCGCCGCAGGCCGCAACCGGCAAGGTCCCGCTGGTCGTCAACGTCCACGGCGGTCCACGCGGTCAGTTCACCGATGCCTACTCTCCGCTCACCAACCTGCTGCTCGGTCAAGGATGGGCCGTGCTCATCACCAACCCGCGCGGCAGCACCGGCTATGGTGTTCCCTTTGAAGCCGCCAATAAGGACGACATGGGCAACGGCGACTACGAAGACATCATGATGGGTGTCGACGAGACGATCCGCACTGCTCCCATCGACTCCAGCAAGATGGCGCTCATCGGCTACAGCTATGGCGGTGAGATGGCGGGCTTCGTCGAAGGCAAGACCGCGCGCTTCAAGGCCATCGTCTCCGGCGCGCCCGTCATCGATCAGTTCAGCGAGTATGGCACCGAGTCCGGCTCCTTCGGCGATCGCTGGTACACCGGCATGCCCTGGCGCAACTTCGAAAGCGCATGGCGGCAGAGCCCGCTGGCCTACGCGAAGAACGCCAAGACGCCGTTCCTCCTCTTGCAGGGTCAGTCCGACACCACCGACCCCGAAGGCCAGTCCAAAGAGATGTATCGCGCTCTTCGGCAGGAAGGTGTGCCCGTGCAGATGCTGACCTTCCCGCGTGAGGATCACGGCGCGCTCGGCGGCAACTTCGCCGGCCGTCCCAGCACCGAACCCTGGCATGGCATCATTGCTCGCGAGCACATGCTCAAATTCATTGCGGATGGTTTCGACGGTAAGGTCGAACCCAACAAGCCGTAATGATCCATTAGCAGCACAGAGTGAGAATGGCTGCGTGGAGCATCTCCACGCAGCCATCCAGTTCTTGCACCGGAACACACTCGCGCGAGCTGTGCGCGGTCAGCATCGACCCTGCACCAAGCACCACAGCTTGCGCACCCATGCGCGCCAGCCATGGCGCTTCCGTCCCAAACGCCACCGTGATCACCTGCTGCTCCGGCCTGTGCAGCGCCGCAAGCAACGCACTCTCCAGCGGCGTCTCAAAGCCCACATCGTTGCGCTGGATCTCGACCTCCACGCGAATCCCATCGCGCGAGGATGCGTCCGCTATCTCCTGCAGCCTGCGCCCCACGCGCATTGGATCCTGCGAAGGAATCGGCCGCCACTCCACCAGGAAACTGCACTCCGCGGGCACGATGTTCTTCGCCGACCCACCCTGGATCGTCCCCACATTCAGCGTCGTCCACGCAGGCGAAAACGCATCGTTGCGATCAACCTTCAACTCCTCCTGCAGCGCTTCAATCTCCGCGATCATCCGCGCCGCAGCAAGAATCGCCGACCGTCCCGCCTCTGGATACGCACTGTGCGCAGCCTGCCCATGCACCGTAACTGCAGCGAGCGCATAACCTTTGCCCGCCCGCGCCGGCCGCAGGGAAGTGGGCTCACCCACGATCGCATACTTGGCCTCTAGCGCACGCTGCTCCTGCAGGAACCTAGCTCCCTTGCAGCCAACCTCTTCATCCGCAGTGAAGACAAAACACAACGGCTTGCGGACCTCGTCCGCGCGCAACGCCGCAGCGCAAGCCAGCATGCACGCGAGAAATCCCTTCACATCACAAGCGCCGCACCCATGCAGCATGCCATCGCGTTCCGTCAGCGAAGTCGCCTCCGCCCAGTTCTCATCGAACGGCACCGTGTCGGTGTGGCAGACCACAGCCAGCTCCAAAAGCAACGTCTCCGCAGAGATCGGCTGCGGTGACACCAGCAGGTTGTACTTCTCCACTTCCGCAGCATCCACATACGAGAGCGTCCTCTGGTGCCAGCCAACATCGGCAAAGAACCGCTGCAGATACTCAATCACCGGCGCATTGCGCATGCGAGACACGCTGGGGATCGCCACCAGCTCACGAAGCAACGTAGTGACATCCTTCACAGCTCCGCTCCAAGACGGCGCTGCACGTGCTCAAACGCTGTCACGATCTCCTGCTGCTTCGCATGCCGCTGATCTTCAATCACCAGTTTGCCCGCCACCGCGACATCGCGCACCGCGCGCGGGGACATGCTGAAGACGATGTTCGTCAGCAGCTCTTCCGGCAGCGTGCCCGCGATAGAAGCCTCTGACAGATCGACGGTGAAGAAGTCCGCCGGTCGTCCCACCTCCAGCACGCCTCCATCGAGATGCAGGGATCGCGCCCCGCTCTGCGTAGCGAAGTCAAACAACAGCTTGGGCAGCGATTCACCGCGTCGCCCATCCAGCACCGCCCGCTGCAGGTGCTGCAGCCTCAGGTTCGACTCCAGCTCACGCGCATTCTCCAGCGCATCCGTCTGCGTGTGGCTGTCCGTCCCGAACGCAATCGATATACCAGCATCGATCAGCTTGTCCGCGCAGAGAATGCCATCGCCGAGGTTGCGTTCGGTTGTCGGGCACGCACCCACCGTGATGCCCGCATTCGCCATGCGCTCGATCTCCCCATCCTGCAAATGGATCGAGTGAATGCCCGTGAAGTCTTTCGTGAGCAAACCGAGATCATCGAGAAACATATACGGTGTCGCACGATATTCCTCAACGCAAGCCTCGATCTCTGCAGGCTGTTCCGCGACATGCATATGCAGCGGCAGCCGCCGCTCCGCAGCCCACGCGCCGATCTTCTTGAGATACTCCTTTGGCACCGCGCGAACGCTGTGCGGCGCAAGACCAAAGCTCACCGTCGGAGCCATGGTGGCGATCTTCTCAAGCAACGCCTCAGACTTGTCCAGGAACGCATCCACATCCGGCTCAAGAAAGCGCACCTGTCCCGGATCGGCCGGCAGCTCGAAGCCCGCGCGCACATAAGCGCACTGCAGCAGCGCAATGCGAATGCCCACACTCTCCGCAGCTGCGATCACCTGCTTCGCCAGCAAGTTGGGATCACGGTAAGCGTGGCCGTGCGCGTCCCGATGCAGATAGTGAAACTCGCCCACCGCGGTGATACCCGCCAGCGCCATCTCCAGGAATGCCATGCGCGCCACGTCATAGATCTCTTCCGGCGTCAGTGCTAGCGCGCAACGATACATGATGTTGCGCCACGACCAGAAGTCCGGTCCGCTGCGGCGTCGCGACTCCGCCTTGCCGCGCAACGCGCGCTGAAACGCATGCGAATGCACATCGATCATCCCAGGCAGCATCGCCCGCCCGCGGAGAGGCACAACCTTAGCATCCTCACGCACTTCGCTGACAGCATGGACAGCAACGATCGTTCCTTCGTCGGAGACATCAAGCGCATAGCCCGAACGAAAGGCGCTCTCAACAAACAGAAGATCCGGTTGATACGACGTCGTCACTGCTCCATCCTTTCACCCGCGGCCCATACTTCACGAACAGGCGAACGCCCCATCGCGTACACCGCGTCGCGCCAGTCGCTGCTCTCCAGTACCAGCAGGTCCGCGCGCGAGCCCTCGCCGAGCCAGCCCACATCCGTCAGCCCCAGTGCTGCCGCGGCATTCACCGTCGCAGCCGTCAACGCCTCTGCAGGCGTCAGCCCATTCAAACGTGTCGTCAGGGACATCGCCAGCGTCGTGGAGAACACCGGGCTCGAGCCAGGATTGAGATCCGTACCCACCGCCACCGCCGCACCCGCATCAATCAGGGCGCGCGCTGGAGCCGCGGCCAAACCCAGATGCAACGTGACCCCAGGAAGGATCGTCGCAATCGTCTCCGACGCGGCAATCGCAGCGTACTGCTCCGGCCTGCAAGCCTCCAGATGATCCACGCTCAGCGCCTTCAACTCAATCCCAAGCTCTAAACCTCCAACGCGCGTGAACTGCTCCGTATGCAGCTTCACTCCCAGCCCATGCTGCTGCGCGCATTGCAGCAGCACGCGCGCATCGCTTGCCGGCCACGCATGCTCCTCGACGAAGATGTCCACCGCTACAGCCAGCCCTCGCCGCGCAACCTCTGGGATCAGCTCGGCGCACAGCTCATCGCGATACTTCGCGCGCTTATCTGCATCCGCCGGACACACATGGATCAGCAGCGTAGGCACCAGCTGCGCAAGCGTACGCTTCCGCAACTCCCGCACCGCCTCCAGCATGCGCAGCTCCGCCGCAGGCGTATACCCATACCCGGACTTGACCTCAATCGTCGTCGCGCCCGAGCGTAACAACGCCTGCACATTCGGCAGCGCCAGCTCGACCAGCTCCTCGCAGCTGCGCTCCTGCGTCTCGCGGATCGTATGCCGGATGCCTCCGCCACGCGCGAGGATCTCTTCATACGTCGCCCCACTGCATCGCGCCTCGAAATCCCGCAACCGATCGCCGCCCCACATCGCATGCGTGTGCGGATCGACGAGGCCCGGAATCACTGCACGCCCACCGAGGTCAACCGTCTCAATATTCTCGCCGCGCCACTCGCAGTCCGCGCCCATCCAACGCACGCGGCCATCGACGATATGCATCGCCGCGTTCTCCAGCACCAGCAGCTCTGACATCGCGTGCCCATGCCTTCGCCCCGCACCCGGCGGTGTCACGAGTTGAGAGATCCCGGTCAGCAGCACGTCCATCACTCGCCCTTCGCAGCTGTGTTCAGGCTCGGCATATCCAGCCCACGCTTCGCCGCCACATCCTTCGCGAGATCATAGCCCGCATCCGCATGCCGCACCACGCCCAGCGCAGGATCGTTTCGCAGGCACAGCGTAAGCCGCTGCTCCGCCTCATCGCTGCCATCGGCCACTGCCACCAGCCCCGAGTGCTGACTGTACCCCATGCCCACGCCGCCGCCATGATGGAAGCTCATCCATCCCGCGCCACTCGCAATGCCGGTCGCGAAGTTCAGCAGCGCCCAGTCCGACACCGCATCCGATCCATCCAGCATCGCTTCGGTCTCGCGATACGGACTCGCTACCGAGCCCGCATCGAGATGATCGCGGCCAATGACGATCGGAGCCTTCAGTCTTCCATCGCGCACCATCTGGTTGAACAGCAGCCCCGCCTTGTCACGCTCGCGATAGCCCAGCCAGCAGATGCGCGCCGGTAGCCCCTGATACGCTACATGCTCTCCAGCCCACGGCAGCCACTCGTTCAGCCGCGTGTCGTCGGGAAAGAGCTCCATCAGCGCCCTATCCGTTGCCGCGATGTCCGCAGGATCGCCCGACAGTGCAACCCAGCGGAACGGCCCACGCCCCTCGCAGAACGAGTCGCGAATGAACGCCGGCACAAACCCCGGATAGTCGAACGCATTCGCCACACCCGCGATCCGCGCCTGCGCGCGTAGGTTGTTGCCATAGTCGAAGCACACCGCACCGCGCCGTTGCAGTTCGAGGATCGCCTCCACATGATGTGCAATGTCCGCGCGCACTCGCTCGAGATACTTCTCCGGATTGCGCTGCCGCTCCGCCGCGAGATCTTCATCCGCGAGTGCAATCGGCCAGTAGCCATACATCGGATCGTGTGAGCTCGTCTGGTCTGTAACCACATCAGGCACAAAGCCACTACGCGCAATCGCGGGGACAAGGACTGCAGCATTTCCCAGCAGGCCAATCGACACGGCGCGACCCTCAGCCTTCGCCCTCTGCGCACGCGCGATCGCATCCTCCAGCGATGTCGCCACCTCGTCGAGGTACCGCGTCTCCAGCCTGCGTTGAATGCGCGTCGGATCGATCTCGATGCAGAGGCTCACGCCGCCTGCAAGCTTCACCGCCAGCGGCTGCGCTCCGCCCATGCCGCCAAGGCCTGCGGTCAGCGTAATCGTGCCCTTCAGCGATCCGCCAAAGTGCTTCTGCGCCGCGCCGCGAAACGTCTCGTACGTTCCCTGCAGGATGCCTTGCGTGCCAATGTAGATCCATGATCCCGCAGTCATCTGCCCATACATCATCAGGCCTGCGCGATCCAGCCGGTCGAACTCATCCCACGTCGCCCAGTGCGGCACCAGGTTGGAGTTCGCAATCAGCACGCGCGGGGCCATCGGCTGCGTCTGCAACACTGCCACTGCCTTGCCGGACTGCACCAGCAGCGTCTCATCGTTCTTCAGCCGGTCCAGCGTCGCGATGATCGTGTGATACGCCTCCCAGTTACGCGCGGCCTTGCCGCGGCCTCCATAGACGATGAGTTCTTCCGGCTTCTCGGCCACCGCTGGATCGAGGTTGTTCATCAACATCCGCTTGGCCGCTTCCTGGATCCAGCCCTGGGCCGTGCGCGTGTTGCCGCGGGGTGCGTGTATCGGAACGTAGGTGCTCATGCGGGCAAAGCCTCCCGTGCAGCAAGCAGCGCGGGCCACCTCACCGAGGCTAGAAAGCCATCGGCCTCAGCCATGCGTGTCGAGAGAATGCAGTCGCCCTTCCACGCCGGGCAATCCACGCGGAACGCATCCCGCGCAATGTTGAGCAGCGGAGACAAGTTGCCATCGCCACGAAGATCCAGTGCGCGCATCGCCGTCATCCACTCAATCGCCACCACCATCCGCGCGAAACCTGCGGACTGCTGCAGCTTCAGCGCGGACGTCATGCCCATGCTCACAAAGTCTTCCTGGTTGCCGCTCGTCGGGATCGAGCACGCCGAAGCCGGCGTCGCCAGCACACGCATCTCCGCGATCAGCGCCGCTGCCGTCACCTGCGCCATCATCAGCCCCGACTCGATCCCCGGCTTCGACGCGAGAAACGCCGGAAGCCCTTCATTCAGGCTCGGGTTCATCAGCCGCTCCGTGCGCCGCTCAGAGATGCCCGCAATCTGGCACAGCGCAATCGCCATCTGGTCCAGCGCCAGCGCCAGCGGAGCTCCATGAAAGTTCCCGCCCGAAACAAAATCATGCTCGAACAACAGGGGATTGTCCGTCGCGCTGTTCAGCTCAATCGAGAACACACGCTCGGCCTCGCGCAGGCAATCCCATACCGCGCCGTGTACCTGCGGCACGCAGCGCAGGCAATACGCATCCTGTACCTTCGTGCTCGCCTTGTGCCGCGTCGACCCCTCCAGCAGCTCGCGCAAATTCGCCGCGCTGTGCACCTGCCCCGGATGCGGCCGAGCCTCGTGCAGCCGCGCATCGTACGCTGCCGGCGTTCCATGCAGCGCCAGCAGCGTCAGTGCCGCGGAGATCTGCGCCGACTGGAACAAGCTGTCTACGTCATGCAACAACAGACAGCCGATGGCCAGCATCGCCTGCGTTCCATTCAGCAGCGAGATACCTTCCTTGCCGTGCAGCTGCAACGGCTCCAGTCCCAGCTCCTTCAGGCATTCGACCGCCGGCACGCGCCGCCCTTGCCAGAACACCTCGCCCTCGCCGATCAGCGCCAGCGCCATGTGTGCCAGCGGTGCAAGATCGCCGCTCGCTCCCACGCTGCCGCGCATCGGCACAATCGGCGTCACGCCCGCATTCAGCAGCTCGCATAGCCGCACCGCCACCACAGGCCGTATGCCCGAGAGTCCCTTCGCCAGCACGTTGGCGCGGATCAACATCATCGCGCGCACCACGTCGATCGCCAGCGGCTCGCCCACGCCGCAGCAGTGCGACCGCACCAGGTTCAACTGCATCTGGTCGATTTCTTCAACCTCCAGCCGCACATTGGCCAGCAGCCCCACGCCTGTGTTCAGCGCATAGACCGCGGTCTCGCCCTGGAGCGCAGCCTCCACCTCGCTGCGTGAGTCCTGCATGCCTTGTAATGCCGCATCGAAAATCGAAACCTGCTCGCCTTCGCGTGCTACGCGAATCACATCAGCGAGATTGAGAGAACTACCACGGAGCCGGATCATTCCATCGAGCCTACGAGCCCCAACGATCTTCAGGGCAGAGCCATCCACGGCAATATGACCTCCCGAGCAGGCGAAACGTTGGTATTGAAGTCCGAAAGCGGTGGAAGGCCATGCCCGCAAGCAAAACTTTCGCGGGTCACCTCATCCCAACCGGGCATTCATGTTTTATTGTTCTAAGGACACAGCAAAAATATCTCAGGAGCATGCCGGTGGCTCACGGTCGGGAGCTCGACTCCATCGACTCCAATATTGTGCGGATGCTGGCTACGGATGCCCGCCTCTCCTACGCCGAGCTGGGCCGCAAAGTCGGCCTTTCGCCCTCGGCCGTGGCGGAGCGCGTCCACCAGCTCGAAAACGACAAGATCATCCTCGGCTACCGCGCGCTGCTCGATGAGAAGGCCTTCGGCTTCGCCGTCGTCGCCTTCATCCGCCTCACCTGCGACAACAATCACTACCGCCCCTTCCTCAAGTTTCTTCCCACCCTCGATGCCATCCAGGAGTGCCACCACATCACCGGCGGCGATGCCTTCCTGATCAAGGTGGTGCTCCCCTCCATCGATCTCCTGGAGCCGTTGATCGAACGGCTGCTGCCCTATGGCATGCCGACCACCAGCATGGTCCTCTCTACACCCGTCCACCGTCAGCAGGAAGAGTGGATCCTCAAGCACACCGCCGCTTCCGGTTCGCCGGCCGCCAAGCTCAAGGGCAGGTAGTCCCGCTCGCCCGCATATCCTCCGTAGCGCTCTTTCACAGGAAGGTTTCGATGCGTCTTTACCCTCTTCGTTTCACTGCTCTTCTCTCCGTGCTGGCCGTCTCTTCAGCTGCGCCAGTGCTTGGCCAGGCTGGCCTGAACCCCACCTTCGATCGCGATCCACACCAGGCCATCGATAAGGACTACACAAAGAAAATCAAGGAGTACACTACCGACCCGGCCTACACCTCGCCGCTGGTGGACTATCTTCCCGCCTCAAGCACTGTCCCCACTCCGGCCAAGGTTCTCGGCGATGTCGCCGGTGCGCCCAACATGCTGCCCTACGCCGAGGACACCTACAAGTACTTCCGTATGCTCGCCGCCAGCAGCCCGCGCGTGAAGGTCATCACCATCGGCCACACCGAAGAAGGCCGCGAGATGATCGCCGTCGCCATCGCGGATAAGGAACTCCTCGACAAGCAGAAGGAGAACGACGCCCGCCTCGCCAAGCTCGCCGACCCGCGCTCCATCGGCATGGACGACACCAAGGCCCGCGCTCTGGTCGATGCTTCGTTTCCCATCTACTACATCACCGGCACCATCCACTCGCCTGAGACCGGCGCGCCCACCGCGTTGATGGAGCTCGCCTACCGCCTCGCGGTCGATGACTCGCCTTACATCAAAAACATCCGCTCGCACATGATCACGCTCATCACCCCGGTGGTCGAAGTCGACGGTCGTGATCGCCAGGTCGACATCTACAAGTGGCATCGCGCACACCCGGACCTGCAGTATCCCCGCCTCGTCTACTGGGGCCATTACGTCGCGCACGATAACAACCGCGACGCCATGGGCATGACCCTCAACCTCACGAACAACGTGCTCTCCACCTTCCTCGGCTGGCACGCCCAGGTGCTGCACGATCTCCACGAGTCCGTACCGCTGCTCTACGACAACACCGTCGGCGACGGCCCCTACAACGCCTGGATCGATCCTCTCCTCGCAGATGAGTGGCAGGAACTCGGCTGGAACAACACCGCGCAGATGCAGAGCTTCGGCATGCCCGGAGTCTTCACGCATGGCGACTTCGACACCTGGAGCCCCGGCTACCTCATGTTTCTAGCCGGCCTGCACAACGGCATCAGCCGCCTCTATGAGACCTTCGGCAACGGTGGCGCCGACACCGAGAAGCGCATCCTCACACCCGAGGAATACTCGCGCACCTGGTACCGCCAGAACCCGCCGCCGCCCTCGCTCATGTGGTCGCAGCGCGATAACAACAACTACGAGCAGAGCGCTCTCCTCACCACCCTCAGCTACTTCTCGAAGAACACGCACCACTTCCTCGAGAACTACTACCGCAAGAGCAAGCGCAGCATCGAGAAGCCCGCCACCGAGGGCCCCGTAGCCTACGTGCTTCCCAAGAACGACGCTGAAGCCAACCGTCAGGTTCATCTCCTCAAGACCCTCGAACTCCAGCACGTCGAGCTCAGCGAACTGGACGAAGCCGCGACCGTAACTATCCCTGCGGCCAAGCGTGGCGACAAGCCCACCACCGTCAACGTCCCCGCCGGCAGCTACGTCGTGCGCATGGATCAGCCCTACTCCCGTATCGCCGACGCTCTGCTCGACAAGCAGTACTGGGCCCCCGACGATCCGCAGAAACATCCCTACGACGACACCGGCTGGTCGTTCCCGGAGCTCTTCAACGTCAAGGTCGTCCGCGTCACTGAGCCCGACTTCCTCAAGAAGAAGATCTCCCCGCTCAAGGATTCCTCCACCGTCGTCGGCCATCTCGACGGAGCCGGCAGCATCTTCGCCGTCAACAACACCGGCCAGACCTCGCTACTCGGCCTCATCTACAAGCTCAAGGCCGAGCACGTCGCCGTCGCCGAGAAGGCCTTCGATGCTGATGGCAAGCACTACACCGCAGGCACCCTGCTGATCCACGATGCTCCCGAGGCCGACGTCAGCGCCGCCCTCAAGGACGCCTCGCTCGACAGCGCCCGCATGACCGCGATGCCGTCCGTCGCGACTCACCCAGCAGCCGCTCCGCGCATCGCCTTCATGCACACCTGGCAGGCCACGCAGACCGAAGGCTGGTGGCGCTACGCCTTCGACAAGGCAGGCATCCCCTTCACCTACATGAGCACGCAGACCATCGGCGGCGAGCCGGACCTGCGCGCCAAGTACGACGTCATCGTCTTCGCGCCGGTGGGCCGCGCGAGCTCGGACTCGATCCTCAATGGCACGCCCATGTACGGCAACGCCGTGCCGTGGGAGAAGACCGACCTCACCCCCAACATCGGCATCCTCGACCACACCGCCGACATGCGTCCCGGCATGGGCTATGACGGCCTCAAGCACCTCCGCGAGTTCGTCGAGAAGGGCGGCCTGCTCATCACCTGCGAGGACACCGCGCAGTTCGCCATCGACATGGGCCTCGCGCCTGGCGTCGCCGTCCAGCGCGGCGATGCGCGCGTCGTCGGCACCGTGCTCAACTCAACCTTCGTCACACCGGAGCACCCATCAGCCTGGGGCTACGGAACCAACCTCTCCGTCATGAGCGCCGACGGCATGACCTTCAGCGTCAGCAACACCGTGGGCGGTCGCGGTGGCCGCATGCTCATGGATCCCTACCAGCAGCGCCCCACCGGCCGTGGCCTGGTCGGCGACGCTGACGTCCCGCAGGGCCGCAAGAACACCGAGCCCGAAGCTCTTCCGCAGCCCAAGGCCTGGGAGGCCCGTCCGCTCAATGAAGAGCAGCTCCGCAACAACCCCAGTGTCATCCCCGAGCAGTACCGTCCCGAAGTCGTCCTGCGCTTCACCGAAGCCAAGGACCTCCTGCGCTCCGGCCTGCTCGACAAGGGTGCCTCCATCGCCGAGAAGCCCATCGTGGTCGACGCGCACCTCGGCAACGGCAACGTCCTGCTCTTCGCCAACAATCCCGTCTATCGCGGTGAGACCATCGGCTCCTATCCGCTGGTCTTCAACGCCATCATGAACTTCGATCACCTCCAGCGTCAGCCGGCGAAGGCCAAGAAGGAAGCGCCGGAGAAGAAGTAGGCAACACAACGCCTCTCACTGCGAAACGAAGCGGTGAAGGGGAGCGACAAAAAACAATGCACCATCCGAATCCCCGGCCCACAAAGGGTCGGGGATTTTCTTGCAATGAGCGATCCGTAGCGATATACCGAAAGCACAAAAAACATCGCCATGCCTCCCCCGAGGCATCTCTTTCCCGGGAGATGATGACGCAGCGTAATGTAAGGCGCATCGCAAAGGATCACCCATGAAGGTCTATCTCGTCGAAACCGCCGGCGGCCCGTTCCGCGAAGTGGAGCTTCCCACGCCGCAGCCCGCGCATGATCAGGTGCTCGTCAAGATCTCCGCCAGCGGCATCAATCCGCTCGACACCAAGATTCGCGCCGGCCAGGGTGGCCATGCAAAGCAGCCGTTGCCGGCCGTGCTCGGCCTGGATATGGCAGGCGTAGTGGCCGCAGTGGGTGCAGGCGTCACATCGTTTCAGCCCGGCGACGAAGTCTTCGGAATGGTTGGCGGAGTCGGAGGCCTGCAGGGCACGCTGGCGGAGTTCATCGTCGCCGATGCAGCCTTGCTTGCACACAAGCCGAAGACCCTCACCATGCGCCAGGCAGCCGCGCTGCCACTCGTCACCATTACGGCGTGGGAAGGCCTAGTGGATCGGGCTAACGTCCAGCCCGGCAACACCGTGCTGGTGCACGCCGGCGCAGGTGGCGTTGGCTACGCGGCCGTGCAGATCGCCCTCGCCCGCGGCGCCAAGGTCTTCACCACCATCTCAGCCGACAAGCGTTCGATCGTCGAAGCGCTCGGCGTCATCGCCATCGACAGGGATACGCCAACTACGGACTACGTCGCCGCGCACACCGGCGGTGAGGGCTTCGATATCGTCTACGACACCCTCGGCGGCGCTGTGCTCGATGCCTCGTTCGAGGCCGTCAAACGCTACACCGGCCACGTCGTCAGTTGCCTCGGCTGGGGCTCACACTCGCTCGCTCCGTTGTCCTTTCGCGCAGGCACATACTCCGGAGTCTTCACACTGCTTCCGCTGTTGACAAGCATCGGACGCGCCAACCATGGACACATTCTTCAACTGGCAGCAGAGCTCGCAGAACAAGGCCAACTCAAGCCGCTGTTAGCCGACCAGCAATTCGCACACGACGACATCGCTTCCGCCTATGACCTTGTCGCCAAAGGCAGCAAAGGCAAGGTGGTCCTTGAGCTTTGATCGCCGCGGTTTTCTCGCTTCAGCCTTCGTGGGCCTCGGCGCCTTCGCCCTGGACTCACCTTCCAGGTAGACGTCCGAACGGCTCCCATATCGATCTGGCCGGAGCCACCTTCATCCATAGCCTTCGCGGGAAAGACATCAACGGTGGATTCTGTGGGATCGACATGCATCTGCCGCCAGCAGGCGGGCCATCCACATCGCCACGCGTTCGAAGAAGCCCTCCATCCTGCTTGATGGTGAGGTGCAAGTAACGTTCCGACACTGCATCGCAGATCGCCAAGCGAGTCAACACGTCGTTAGATTCTGGCAGCGGTGACCGGCGCACACGATATCGGAAGCTCGATCACAACCATAAGCCCACCTGCTGCAGAGCGTTTCGCATAGATCCTTCCGCCATTGGCCAGAACGGCCTGCTGCGCAATCGCCAGGCCTAAACCCGAGCCTCGTGAGACATCATTGGAGCTCTCTTCGGGAAGTGTGAAGAATGGCGCGAAGATCTCTTTCTCGTGTCCTTCGGGAACGCCCGGACCGTCATCCTCAATCACGATCACCCCGAGAGAATTTGTGGCCCCGGGGTTAGAGGACACTTGCATCCGAACCTGATGGTGGGCGAAACGAAGCGCATTTCTAAGTACGTTATCGATGGCCCTTGCAAGCAAGTCGGGATAGCCACGCATTTCAAAACCTTCCAGTTTTGTAAGGATGGTCTCTTTCTGACTTTGCTGCGCTTCAAAAGACGCATTTTCGTACGCCTCTTGAGCGATCTGCGCCGCGTCGAACACAACCGGCTTCTTACTCAATTCGTTCCCGCTCTCCAAACGAGCCAACAGAAGCATTTCTTGCACGAGGCTATTCAGTCGCTCCGCTTCCTGGCCGATCCGTTCGTGCTCCTGTTCCAGCTCGCCTCCGGCCTTCCGTTTCGCGAGAGAGAGCGCTATGTTCAATCGGGTCAGAGGTGAACCGAGCTCATGCGAGGCATGTGCGAGGAAACTCTTATAGTCATTCACAAGAGTTTCGATCTGTTCGGCCATTCCATTGAAGGAGCGTCCCAGGTCACCTAACTCATCTTTTCTCCGAGCAAGAGACGGAGCAACACGTGCCTTCAGATCGCCGTCTCCGAATCTTTGCGCGACACCACTCAGGCGAGTTATAGGCCGCACGAAAAATGCCGCGACCAAGAGAGAGAAGAGCCCAGCGATAATCACGAGGCGTCCGGCGCGACCGAGACGAGTTATCACGTGGTCACGCTGCGTCACGGGAATACTGACGAGATAAATCGGAGAGGCTGAAGACCTCGGGTCAGATCGAAAGGCTATCAGGCTCGTTTCGGGCAGGTAGCGAATCGAGATGCCATCCCCCCGCTCAGCGCGGTGCGCGAGACGGGATTCGTCGATTGACAGCGGATTTCCATTGAGGTCCATCCTGGCCGCGGCGCCGGCGGCAACCAGATGAGAAGGTGGACATTTGCCGTTCGCTGGAGCAAATTGCACGTCCCCTTGGTGCTGTGCCGCATTTTGCGCGCAGTTCATTACGAGATTGAGCGGCAGTGTCCTTTGCCGGTCATCGTGGAAGGGGGACGTTGCGGAAGGCGCTAGAAGCACGATGGAAGTGAGCAGCAACATGAGCGCCCAGCAGATGAGCAACATGCGGATGAAGATTCTCATGAGGAACTCTCGCTCTTAGAACCAGCCACATAGCAATAGCCGATATTACGAACACTTCTAATCCGGTCGCTCCCATCGGAATGTGATCCAAGCTTCTTCCGAAGATTATTGACCAGATTGTCGATGCTCCGATCGAAGGTTGACGGTTCACGTCCGAATAGACGGGGGATCAACTCCTGTCGAGGCAACGGGTCACCTGGATTCGTCATGAGCAACTTGAGCAGACTGAATTCCGCACCTGTCAGTTCGATTCGCTCACCGGAAACTTCGACGGAGCGCTCCGCCTCGTCAACCGTCAGGTCCCCTATCGAAAGCCTTGTGGTAACTTCCTCTGGATACACCCGCCGTAAGATCGCCTTGATTCTCGCCACTAACTCCTCAGCCTGAAAAGGCTTGGCCAGGTAATCGTCCGCGCCGCCCTCCAGACCTTGGACTCGATCCATCGCAGCTCCCCGCGTTGTCAGCATGAGAATAGGAATATTAGAAGAGCTGCGGAGTCGCTTTAATACCTCGAATCCATCAATCCCCGGCATCATGACATCGAGGATGATGAGCTGAAAATATTGCTGCCGGGCCAGGCGAATACCCTCCTCGCCGTTGAGGGCAGAGGTGATCGAAAAGCCCCCGGCGGCACAGTATTCTGTAACGAGAGACGCCAAGGAGCGATCATCGTCGATGAGCAGGAGTGGCGATAGCTGACCAGCCCCGGTATGTGCATGATGCATCACGGTACTATTGTCGCTCTTTTGGCAGAGCGACGATTGTCGAGAACTGTCGTCATGGTTCATCGAATGCCTTTGCCTCGTGTTGTTGCGATGAAATGCAGCGAAACCTCGTAAAGAAGGCTTCGACGTGCATTGCTCCTCATCGCGTACATTGCATGGCAATGAGTCAATTGAGGTGGCGAAGGGCTATCCACGAAAAGCCTGTGTTCGTCGTCCCGCAGAGAATTCCATTCTGGAGCTTCCCTGTAAAGATCATCGCGGCGGCGCCCTTCAGCGTCAGGCTGAACGAGATCTGAACAGGTGTCACAAGCCCAGTTCCCAAACCATTCTTCTTCATCCGTATGCTCTTATTTCCATCGGAACGAATGATGAGCCGCGTTCCTTCTTGATGTACGCATAGCCTTACCTGCTGGCGTCGCTTGGTTGAGTCCTTCCACACGAGATCCCAGGAGCCGCCTACGAACGGGGTGGGATCTTCAACGCTTTGCGCAGAAATGGTCCGTCTCGATGCATGAGGCGTCGCCGTCGAATGGCGCGTCTCAACAAATACATAGACAACCGCGGAGGTGCAGAACGCGCACACCAGGCCAATGGCACAACGCCGGGCAGCATTGCCACCGAAGAGTGAAGCGACCGTCACCACATCACGCCGCCTACTCCTGACTCTTCGGCTTGCTCGTGAACCGCTTGAAGAAAAACTCCTGAGCAAGAGCGTTCGCGATGCGGCCACCGGTGGTGATGAGAGCTCCTGTGAAGACTAGGCTGGCTCCCCTGTCCGACGCAGGATAATAGAGATTCGACAAAGCTCCTGACGCAAGGTCGCCGCCGACACTGGAATAGTTGAATTGAGAGTGGCCGTTATCCCCTCTTGCGATGAACGGAGCCGACATCGCATGGAATATGCGGGACTTTGTGGAGCCGGTTCCCTGATAGAAGTAACGAGGATCTTGATGGAGGAGAGACGGCAGGATGGCGCCTCCGATCAGAATGTCTGAAAAGCCATTCGCATAGGTTGCACCGAATCTCTGTCCGTAACCCTTCCACCCTTCCTGATAGGCCGGCGTGTCCGCCGCCTGATAGATGCCGGCAAGGAACGCGGCGCCCCCAATCGTCGCAGCGTCGGTCCCCGCTCTGATTGCGAGGTCGAACTTCAGCTTCGTAGTTAGTGGCATCGGGTTTTTGTCGTAGACCACGTAGAAGTTCGGAACGATTCCGAGGATGCGCTGCTTCTCCTCGGACTTCACCTGCTCCACCGCAAGCTGCTCCTGCGTGATGGCGTTCACCGAAGTTTCCACAGCACGAAGCGAGAGCTTGATGCCAGTGAGGTCGTACATCTGGCCCGGCGCGAGAGTGATGGCCGCGGAGTTCCAATCCTGAAATCCATCCGCATGCACCACAAGGTGAACGGCGATTGCCGAGGGTACGTCGCTGAGAGAGAAAAACCCCTCTCCATCCGTTGCGGTGTGATGGCCGTCTGGACCTGTTTGCTCAATCGTGACCGTAGCACCGGGAATGAGGCCACCATTGAGGTCCTCGACAGTTCCGTTGATCGTTCCGGTTTGCGGCGACGGCGCTGAGATCATCTGCGCGGACATTTTGATAGGAACTACACAGAGGACGATAAGGCAGATCCCAAAGCATCGTCCCATAGCTTTGCTGGTTGATCGTAAAGCCCCAGAAGCACGAACGGCGTCCCACACCACATTCACGAACCTTGTCACGAACTAACCTGCTCCCCTGGAACCAATGTGCTGCGGCTATACGAGACGCGAAGCGCCAACGCATTGCATCCTGTCCACGCTCCGATAACCAGCGGCGCTTTGTCCGGCATCATCGCTGAGACGGTGGGAACAATCGTTTCAAGTGCCGCAGAGGTGTAAATGAAGGCGATGTGCAGGGCTGCGACAGCGGGTGCCGTATGAAGCGGGTTACACGCCCCAGAAGGTTGGCGCCAATCAGCAGAGGACACCTTCTGCAGACCGATGGCGACAACGATCAAAGAATAGAAATGCATGTTCACTCCTGGCCCTTTAGACGCTGCCCCCTCACCGAAGATGCAGTGCCCGACTCTTCTCGACATTGCGAGCCAAGCCCGCTCGCGCTCGGCGCTAACCGTCAGTCCTTAGCGCCGCAGGGGATTTGTCGTGAAGTGTCGAGAGGTGATTTATCGACAAAACGAAATCCACTCTCGTCCTTCTAATTGAGTAGGTCCCAATTCACATTTGCTGGCCACGAAAAGGGACGATATGGAAACGAACTTAAGAATTATCGCGATCGACTTATGTCTGGGGAACAGCCGCCTTGTCTTCTGATCGTCCGTCAGCGTCGCTCCGGGCACCGCCTGTTGCGCATCGGCTAGTAGCTAGCTGATGCGGGAAGCCATTTCCGCTCTATAGGCCGGTCAGCAGGAAGAATCGGTCAATCGACAGAAGAGCATGCCTCAGATAGCCGGCATGCAGGAACCCATGGTGAGCGGAGCCTCTGTGAGAGAGGACGAGGCCGCTCTCGAGAAAGAGTTTGCTCCGCTTCCGCGGCGGTGACGTTGGCATGCCACTGGAGACTGTCCTGAAAATCGTTGCGGAGTTACTCAGTAGTTCGTTGGAGCCAGCTCCGCCGCAGAGGCGGTATCTCCGCAGTTCAAGCACTCCTGAGCGGCATGACAGGGCTACGGGCTCGATTCCACCTGCTGTCGATGTTCTGCAATCATTGCGACCGACACGGACGAGTTATCGTTTCTCTCCCTTGAACGCGAGCATGTTTGCAATGAATAAGGATCGCAATCCAGTTTCACCTTTACGTCAGGAGATTCATGAACGACTGCACGTGTTCCAAGCTGTACCGATTCGTCATTCTCGGAATAACTACCTCGGTTGTTTGGGCTGGAGTCGTGGTCAATGCGCAGACCGCTCCCCAGGAGGACCTTGCCAATCGCGACTTAGCAGCGGCGGCTGCGACTTATCCCCTCGGTGCCGGGGTGGCATCGACATCCGTTACCGCGGAACCGCTGCCGGACGCGCCGAGTGCTGAGATCGAAACTCCTCAGCAAGCAGGGGCATCTGCTGCAAAGCAAAAGGACGAAACCCCAATTAATCCCATTTCGCTCCTGTCCCCGAGACTTATGTCTGGAACGCCTCTAACACCTCATGACAAAGTTCAAATCTATATTCATAAGGCGTATTCACCCGCGGCTGTGATCTATCCGCTCTTCGGAGCCGGTATCAAGATGGCGAAGCCGAACAAAGACTATCCCGAAGACTGGCAAGACGGCATGGGCGCATTCGGACGCAACTATGGGAATACCGTCGCGGAGCGGACCGCCAAGACGACCGCCGAGTTTGGCGCCCAGGTTCTGCTCCACGAAGACCCACGATATGAACGTTCCGATAGCACGAACCCCATCTTGCGCGTCGGTCATGCTGTGGGCTGGACGTTCTTTGACAAGAACGACTTTGGTCATCGCACATTGGCTGTGAGCACGTTCGCCAGCGCAGCGGCGGGGGGCTTCGTCGGGATGGCCTACCTTCCTGCCGGATACAATGACGCGGCTCATGCTGAACAACGTATGGCTACAGGGATCAGTGGGCGCGCAATATCGAACATCCTTACCGAATTTGAACCGACGTGGGGCCCTTGGGCGAGAAAATTCCGTATTCCCAAACTGCTGCCGGAATGGTGGGTTCCTGACCACAAGTAGGTGATACAGGCAGGCATAACTCCTGCCCGCCACGCCGCACAGGCAGATCGGCGTACCTTGTCCTCAGCCTATGTCAGTTCTGCGTCCATCTCTCGCAGGTTCGCGGAATCGCTCGGCCTGGCTCCGCGATGCGCCGGATCCCCGCGGACAATACTTCCCCCGGGAGAACGCCACGGATCCACTTCGGGCAGCGGCAGCGCTCCCGCTGTGTTGTCGTCATGATCGCAGTCGGCGGCGTGACGGGTGTACGCGCAAAGCATCGGCGAGCAGGAAGGCTGACGCGAGTGGCGATGCAATTTGGGGTACAGCCCGCGTGTACCACCCACAAACCATCTGCTGTATCGGTTAGAAAGTGGTGGCCAGGGACGGGATCGAACCGCCGACGCCGGCCTTTTCAGGGCCGCGCTCTACCACTGAGCTACCTGGCCTTGGCATTTGGAGTTGTCTGCAAGCCGAGCCCGTACGGGCCGCCAAGAGGCTGGCAGAACCTTCGTTTCGACCTTCGCCTGCCACTGGAGATTGCGGAATCTGGCCGCTACCGGGAGGGAACCGACACGCCACCCTTCGGGGTCGCACGCCATCGAGAACGTCGAAACCCAGTATAGCAAGCCCGCCCGAATGCGCCAAACACCTGCACATGGGTGTCATGTGTGGCCGTCCTCCGCTGCTACACTGGCATCCGGATGGGCTCAGCGCCCTCCCTCTCTTTCCTATGATCAAGCGTCTTCTCTCCTTCCTCGGCCAGTTTATGGCGTTCTGTGCGTTGATGTTCGTCGGCGGCTACTGGGCCTGGGTGCGGCTCACGCTGGAGATGCGCGCCATGGAAAAGGGCGACTCCGCCCCCCCGCTGATTCCTCTCTGGAAGATGCACGTAAACCCCACCCTGGACTATGTGCTGAACGGTCTAGTATTTGCCGCCGTGCTGCTGGTCATCCTGCTGCTGGTGCAGGCGCTGCGCAGGCGTCTGGGCAAGCCGACGTTGTTCACCTTCGCGGCATTCGTCGCCGCCTTCCTGCTCAGCCTGGCGTTCCATAGCGGCTTCATCCTCGTCACCCCGGCCAGCTGATAAGCCCTCTGCCAGCTGTGCACCGCTGTGCATTCACAGCGTCTCCGTGAATTTTTGTGTGTCAAACCAACAACGGGTGGGATCCTCTGCCCCGGAAGAGGCACGCGCAAGCGTTTGCCCACTTGTTAGACTGGTTTAACGTCACCGGCCCCAACCAACAACTTCGGACCGTTGCGAGCTGGCTCTCTTCGGCTGCAGGATCTTCCCTCCGAACGGTGTTTTTCGAACCTCAGCTTCGGGTCGGCATCGTCGACGCCCGAAGCAGAACAGGAATCCTCGACCCTCATGCCCTCGTCCCCGAACGCCAATCCCTCTGCCGTGGTGCTGGATCTCAGCGAGCGCCGTGTCGCGTACTTCTCCATGGAGATCGCGCTCTCGAAATCTCTGCCCACGTACTCCGGCGGCCTCGGCGTGCTCGCCGGCGACACCCTGCGCTCCGCTGCCGACACCGGCGCGCCCATGCTCGCCGTCTCCCTGGCGCACCGGCGCGGCTACTTTGAGCAGCACCTCGACGCCCAGGGCCAGCAGACCGAGTCCGACGTCGTCTGGCATCCCGAGCAGATTTTGCCCGCCGCCTCCGAGATCCTCACCGTCACGCTCCAGGGTCGCGAGCTCAAGTTCCGCGCCTGGCGCTTCGATGTCGTTGGCGTCACCGGCCACATCATCCCGGTCTTCCTGCTCGATACGGACATCGAGGGCAACACGCCCTACGACCGCACCCTTACCGACCACCTCTATGGCGGCGACAACTACTATCGCCTCTGCCAGGAAGGCCTGCTCGGCCTCGGTGGCATCAAGCTCCTCGAGTCCCTCGGCTGCAAGCCGGAAGTCCACCACATGAACGAGGGCCACGCCGCGCTGCTCACCATCGGCTTGCTCGAAGAGCGCCTCAACGGTGCTCCTCTCCGCAACGCTACCGAGGACGACGCCAAGGCCATTCAGCAGCAGTGCGTCTTCACCACGCACACGCCCGTCCCCGCCGGGCACGACCAGTTCGGCCTCGACCAGATGGCCGCCGTCCTCGGCCACGAGCGCGCCTCCACCATCGATCGTTTCGGCGCACTCCACAATGGCCTCATGAACATGACCTACCTCGCCCTGCGCTTCTCGCGCTACGTCAATGGCGTCGCCATGCAGCACGGCAAGGTCTCGCAGCACATGTTCCCCGAGTACAAGGTCCACTCCATCACCAACGGGGTCCACGCGGCCACCTGGGTCTCCAAGCCCATGCAGGATCTCTTCGACCGCGAGATCCCCGAGTGGCGGCACGACAACCAGTACTTCCGCTCCGTTTACGGCATCGAGCCCTGGAAGATCGTCGAAGCCCACACCGCCGCCAAGCTCCGCCTCCTGCAGACAATCAAGGCCCGCACCGGCACCCAGCTCGACCCGAAGATCCTCACCATCGGCTTCGCGCGCCGCGTCGCCACCTACAAACGCGCCTCGCTGCTCTTCAAGGATCCCGCCCGCCTCGAAGCCATCGCCGAATCCCTCGGCGGTCTGCAGGTCCTCTACGCCGGCAAGGCCCATCCCGCCGACAACGCCGGCAAGGCCCTCATCCGCGACGTCTTCTCCGCTGCCGCCCGCATCAACTCCTCCAAGCTCCACATCGTCTATCTCGAGAACTACGACTGGGAACTCGGCGAGCAGCTCACCAACGGCGTCGATGTCTGGCTCAACACCCCGCTGCGCCCCTATGAAGCCTCCGGCACCTCCGGCATGAAGGCCGCCCTCAACGGTGTGCCCTCGCTCTCCGTGCTCGATGGTTGGTGGATCGAAGGCTGCGCCGAAGGCATCACCGGCTGGGCCATCGAGGACGCCGACGACGAAGCGCAGGAAGCCGGCAACCTCTACGCCAAGCTCGAAAAAGCCATCGTTCCTTCCTGGCAGAGCCCCAAGGTCTGGGCCCGCATCCGCCAGCACTCCATCGCGGTCAATGGCACCTTCTTCAACACCCACCGCATGCTCGGCCAGTACGTCTCCAACGCCTACTTCCCACTCTCCTCGTCCGTAGCGTCCACCGATCAGGAGATCCCCGACGAAGAAAAGGTCGCCGTCAGCGCATAGGGTTTTGCCTTGTCAGGGCGGGGCTTCAGCCCCGCCGCCAACGGCTCGGAAACGGTGGGGGCTTTAGCCCCTGAGGTCCCGGATGCTTGAGTGAGAGCTCTTATCCAGAGTCTCCCGGACCTTCCAACGGAATCATGCGAAGGCCGCCAGCAGTGGCGGCCTTCTTCTCGTCTCGCCAGCGACCCTGCTCTGCGAGCAACAAACCTCGCTCCTGGGTGCCTGAAGACCTCACGCCTCTACAGCTCATCTCTACCCCACCTCTCCGCATGAATCGCAGGCTGCTCCACCCCACCTCCGCGCTATCCTTGTCTTCGAGGACACAAGATGCAGCCCAAAGTTGGCGAACTCGTAGCAGACTTCACCCTTCCCGATCAGGACGGCGACAGCATCTCGCTCTCGCAGTTCAAGGGCTCGCCCGTGGTCCTCTTCTTCTATCCCCGCGCCGACACCCCTGGCTGCACCATCGAGGCCTGCGGTTTCCGCGACTCCTTCGCCAAGCTCAAGAAGGCCGGCGTCGTCGTGCTCGGCATCTCCCGTGACACCGTGAAGAAGCAGAAGAAGTTTGCCCAGAAGTACGACATCCAGTACCCGCTCCTCGCCGATGATGAGATGACCCTCATCAAGGGCTGGGGCCTGCTAGTGAACAAGACCATGTACGGTAAGCCCGTCACCGGCGTCGCCCGCACCACCTTCATCATTGGCCCCGACGGCAAGCTCGTTCACATCTTCGAGAACGTCAAGCCCGAAGGCCACGCCGAAGAAGTACTCGCCCTCTTGAAGGAATAAGCCTAAGCCTCTGCACAAGTCCCAGTTTTGTCAGGGCGGGACTTTAGTCCCGCCGTAGACGGCAATGACTGGAGCGCGGCTTTAGCCGCCGAGGGAACGGCTGAGACTCGATCAGACCTTCCCTAAAGAAAAGTAGGAGACAGCACGCCGCGCAACGATGCTCACCTCGCACCTCACCAATGACCTCCTGCTCACCGGCGCGCTCGCAGGACTCAGCGCCACGCTGGTCAATGGCTGCCTGCGCCCCGAGTCCCAGATCTTCGGCCGAACCATCGTCGCCGGCAAGGATCCCCTGCAGGCCGCGCTCACCTACGACGACGGCCCCAACGACGCCGTCACCTACGACCTGCTCGAGCTCCTCGCCCAGCACAACACCCGCGCCACCTTCTTCATGATCGGCAAGTACGTGCGCCAGCGTCCCGACATGGTCCGAGCCGTGCACAACGCCGGACACCTCATCGGCAACCACACCATGTCCCACCCCTGGCTCGCCTGGCAGAGCACAGCCCGCATCCGCCAAGAGCTCGCCGACTGTAACCACGCGCTCGAAGACGCCCTCGGAGCTCCGGTGCACTACATGCGCCCGCCCCACGGCGCGCGCCGCCCTGCCGTCATCCGCATCGCGCGAGACCTCGGCCTCAAGGTCGTCCAGTGGAATGTCATGGGCTGGGACTGGGAGCCCATCGGCGTCGAAGGCATCCTCAAGAACATCGAAGGCGGCCTCCGCCGCGCCCGCTCCTGGGGCCGCGGAGCCAACATACTCCTCCACGACGGTTCTGACATCGACATGGGCTTCGACCGCTCCGACTCCGTCACTGCCACCGCGCGCCTCCTCCAGCGCTTCTCCGCCGAAGGCCGCAGCTTAGTCACCGTGGACGCGTGGGGATAAGACGCTGCAGCGCGCCTTTCGGCCTGCCCACGCGTTTTGGATTGTCTCGATTGTCTTGGGAAGGGAGTGGTGCGCCCGACACGATTCGAACGTGTGACCTACAGCTTCGGAGGCTGTTGCTCTATCCAGCTGAGCTACGGGCGCGCAGGTTAAAGCGTAGCATAATGCCCGTGCTGCGCAGACGGATGTAGCATAGGTCGCATGATGAATCGCTCCACCCTCCCCACTCGTTTCGCTGCGGTCCTCTCTCGTGCTGTTGCTGTTACGGTTCTCATGGCGGCCACAGCCGGCGCCCAGATGCAGATGCCCGCCCAGGGCAATGGCAAGCCACCGCTTTCTCCTCCCGCGAAGGCCGAAGTCACGCTGGACGGCAAGAGCATCACCCTCAAATACAGTGCTCCGTCGATCCGCGGACGCGTCATCATGGGCGGCCTTGTCCCCTACGGCCAGGTGTGGCGCACCGGCGCCAACGAAGCCACCAGCCTCGTCACCGAAGGGCCGCTGAAGATCGGCGACCTCTCCGTCCCCGCCGGCAGCTACACCCTCTACACCCTGCCCGCGACGGCAGGAACGCCCTGGCAGCTCATCATCAACAAGCAGACTGGCCAGTGGGGAACCGTCTACAAGCAGGAGATGGACCTCGGCCGCACGCCGCTCAGGCATGACGAACTCCACACACCCCAGGAAGTCATGACCCTCAGCTTCGAGAAGACCGGCAAGCACTCCACCGAGCTCCACATCAAGTGGGACAAAGCCGACGAGTGGGTCAAGATCGAAGCGAAGTAAGATGGCTGGCAAATACAACTGAAAACTGCAAACGCGGGGTTCGCCGTGTGCGCGGTGTCTCGCAAATGAGATGGTCTAGTCACCGCGCCGCGTAACTCCGCGAACGCTGCGAACACCGCGTTCGCAGTTCCCGTTGATAGCACAACTCATCCGCTGAGCTACAGGCGATTGACGACCCGCGCGATGCCGTCTCGCAGTGACACAACGTTGAAGTTCAGCACGTAACCGAGCCGTCGGTTCGAGAGCCGCAGGTACGAGAGCAACTGAGCCCGATGCACGGGTGCGATTGCCTCTACGGACTTGATCTCGAGGATCAGCTGGCTCGCAATCAGGATATCCAGGCGGTACCCAACGTCGGCCAGCTTGTGACCGGCATACACAAGTGGCACCGGAACTTCCAGTTGCGTCTCAAGCCCAGCCTGCAAGAGCTCAAATGCAAGGCATGCTTTGTAGGAACTTTCCAGCAAACCTGGGCCGAGCGCGGAATGCACCTTGAATGCGCAGTCGAGCGCGATGGTTCCGAGACGGTTCAACTCTGCTTCGTCCACGCGGAATCTCTTTTCAGTTCTAACTGACCGCTACCACTCCTTCGCAGCACTCTCCGGTGTCAGCTTCACTCCCGCCGCCGGAGCCTTCCAGCGCAGGATCGGCTTCCGCGCCGCCGCTGTCTCGTCCAGCCGCCGCAGCCGCGTCGTATGCGGCGCCGTCTTCACGAACTCCGGATTCTCCTCCGCCTCGCGCGCAATCTGCTTCAGCGCATCGATCAGCAAATCCAGCTCTTCCTTCGACTCCGACTCCGTCGGCTCGATCATCATCGCCCCGCTCACTACGAGAGGGAAGCTCACCGTGTACGCATGGAAGCCGTAGTCGATCAACCGCTTGCCCATGTCGCCCGTCTTCACGCCGTTCTTCGCCTGCAGCTTGTCGCTGAACACCACCTCATGCAGCGATGCCGACTTATACGGCAGGTCGAACGTCCCCTCCAGGCCCTTGCGAATGTAGTTTGCGTTGAGCACCGCATCCTCGGTGGTCTGGCGCAGCCCGTCTGGCCCATTGGCCAAAATGTAAGCCAGCGCGCGAACGAACATCCCGAAGTTGCCGTACCAGGCCTTCACGCGACCCACAGACTGAGGCCGGTTGAAGTCCAGGCCCAACAAACCGTTCTCGCGCTCGACGACAACCGGCGTCGGCAGGAACGGCTCCAGGATCTTCTTGCAAGCCACCGGTCCCGAACCCGGACCACCACCACCATGCGGCGTCGAGAACGTCTTGTGCAGGTTCAGGTGCATCACGTCGACGCCGAAATCGCCCGGCCGCGTCTTGCCGCACAGCGCATTCATGTTCGCGCCGTCCATGTACAGCAGCGCACCCTTCGCATGCAGGATGTCCGCAATCTTGTGGATGTCCGACTCGAACACGCCGATGGTCGAAGGGTTCGTCAGCATCAGCGCCGCGATGTCCTCGTTCACCATCTTCTCGAGCTCAGCCAGGTCGACCATGCCCTTCTCGTTCGACTTCAGATTCGCAATCTGGTAGCCGCACACCGCCGCCGTCGCCGGGTTCGTCCCATGCGCCGAGTCCGGAATCAAAATCTTCTTCCGAGCATTGCCCTGCGCCTCGTGATACGCCCGCGCCAGCAGAATCCCCGTGAACTCACCATGCGCGCCCGCCGCCGGCTGCAGCGTGATCGTGTCCATCCCCGTGATCTCGATCAGGCAATCGGACAGCATCTTCATGATGCCCAGCGCGCCCTGCGACAACGACTCCGGCTGATACGGATGAGCCTCCGCAAGGCCCTCAAGCCGAGCCACCAACTCGTTGATGCGCCCGTTGTACTTCATCGTGCACGACCCCAGCGGATACATGCCCAGGTCGATCGCATAGTTCCACGTCGAAAGCCGCGTGAAGTGCCGCACAATCTCAATCTCGGAGAGCTCCGGCATCACGCCCAGCCCATCTGTACGCGTCGCCTCGCCCAGCAGCGACGAAGCATCCACCGCCGGAACATCCAGCTCCGCCAGCCGATACCCCTTCTTGCCCGGTGACGACTTCTCGAAGATCAAATCTTCGTTCTGATTGACATGCGTCGTCGCCTTCTTCGGCGTTCCAATGAACTTATCTGACATGGTCATCCTGCCTTGCCGGGCCTCGGAAGCGTTTACAGATGCGCTGTGGGCCAACCCCTTAAGGGTCTCACATCTCCGCAATTTCATCTCGCCGCACGTTCGTGTAGCGGTGCGCAAGTGCACCGGTTTTTCCACCGCATAAGGGGTGAACGACAAGGTTCCCCCGCCTCTCGCGAGTCGCAGTGCGAGCGTCTAATCGAAGCAACGCATGCAGTAGCCATGCACGCCGTTATGCCAGTCGTGGCAGCTCTCTGCCTCTCCGCCGGGTGATTCACTGCGCGAGTGTCCCGCACCTCGCTTGCCTCCCCGGGAACCTCCGCTCACAGCCTCACCGCTCACAGCCCCACGGAGACACACCCATGGAACTCTGGACCGATTACGAAGGCCGCACCGTTGCCGGCGAATACAAACTCGAGAAGCTCCGCCGCTCCGAAGGCCGCAACGGCTTCTTCTCCACCGCCGACGCCCAAGGCCACGCCGCCGTCATCCGCCTCACCGAGGCCCACTACGACGAAGAAGCCCAGCTCAATCGCTGGCGTCGCGTCGCAGAGACCCGCCAGCAGTTCCTCATCGGCATCGAAAAAGTCGGCCGCACCGAGCTCGAAGGCGTCGCCCTCACCTACGCCCTCATGGAGGCCGACGACGCCGTCCTCTCCGAGGTCCTCGCCGAGCGTCCCCTCACCGCACCGGAAACCTTGCAGGTCGCGCTCTCCGTCAGCTCCGCGCTCGCCGCGCTCCACGCCCGCAACCTCGTCCACGAGCACGTCAACGCCGACAACGTCCTCGCCGTTGGCGAAACCGTCAAGCTCCGCAGCGACTGCGTCCGCGAGTGCGTCGAAGATGGCGAGTTCGTCTCCGCCGAGCAGGTCGCCGCCACCCGCCAGAAGGACCTCCACGACCTCGGCACGCTGCTCCTCCGCTGCCTCACGCTCGAGTCCGAGCTCAAGCCCGGCACCCGCCTGCCCGAGCCTTTCCCCCGCATCATCCCCGCCGCCCTCGAAGGCTCCACGACCTTCGAGAAGATCGTCGCCATCATCGCCCCTCCGCCAGCTACGCTGCCCCCGGCACCTCCGCCCAGTGCCGTCGCCGCCGCAGTGACCTCAGCCGCCGCAGCCAGCGCTCCCTCAGCGCCGCTCCAGCAAGCCCTCCCACTCACCCCCACCATGCCCCTCCATCGTGAAGACGAAATGGAAGAGCTGGACCCCGACTCCGACGAGGAGAACTCTCTGCTCTCCCGTCTCCCCAGGAACTGGGCCATCTACACCGCTGCAGCCCTCGTGCTGCTCTTCATCGTCTGGCACTTCGCAGGAAGCAAGAAGCCCGCGAGTCCTGCCGCCGCGCCCGCAACAACAGCCGCAACTTCGCCGACGACTGTCCCCGCCCAGCCCGTGCAGGTAGTCGTCCACCACGTCAATCAGGCCGCTCAGCCCGAGACGCCACAGCCCACCTCCGCGATGGTGGAAGCCGCCAACGCCGCATCCGCGCCCGCAACCCTGGTGCCGTCAGCTCCCGGCTGGCACGTCATCGCCTACACCTTCCACCGCCAGGACCAGGCCCAGTCCCGCGCCAACGCCATTGCCGCAAAACACCCTAGCCTTCACCCCCAGGTCTACAGCCCGACAGGCGGATCACCGTATCTAGTCAGCCTCGGAGGAACCCTGTCCGAACGCGAAGCGCAGCAGCTCGTCCGCACCGCTCGCCACGAAGGTCTCCCCCGCGACACCTTCGCCAGAAACTACCGCCGCTAAGATGGGGTGGCAATCCGGTTGCCCCGGATCCCTCAACGGACCCGGAGGACCCGACGCCGCACACCTCAAACCTCCAGCCCGCATCGCGGGCGCCCTCGTCCCCTCATCGCTCTACAGAAAACAGAACCCGCAAGACGACGGCAGGGCAGGGCTTCAGCCGCCATCAAACGCCGCGAAACATTGTGCCTTAGCCCCGAGGAACCAAATGCAAAAGGGGCCGGATCCCCGGCCCCTTTGGGACATGACTTTCTCCTGAGCTAAAACTCTTCTTCGTCAGTGCCACTGCCATCTTCTGAATAACTGCCAGTCTCCGGCCCGTCAAGATCTTCTTCGCGCAGACTCACCGCAAGCACCACCCCGGAGACAAACTCAATCGTCAGCGAGTCCAGCTCCTCGAGCGCGGCCTTCTCCACCGTCTGCCCAATCTGCGAGCACAATGCGTTCCGATACTCCGGCTCGCCATACGCAATCGAAAAATCCGGGAACAGCACATGCGGCCACACATACAGCGTGAACATCGGCCCCTGTCCCGCATCGCCAAACCGCAGCCGCACGTGGTCCGTCACAAACTCGACCGCAGATAACTCCGTGCCTTCAATCTCGCTGATGTCCATGCCCGTCTCTCTCGTACAACGCAGAACGTACAACGTACAACGCGAAAGGTTCTACGTGACAGCTACAACGCTGCGCTCACCGCGTCCATCTGCACCTTCGTCGTTAACTCCGTAGCGCACCACAAGCTCGCGCCCTCACCCAACTCCGGATACCACTTCGCCAGCGACAAGCCGCCAATGATCTTCTTGCCCAGCAGCTTGGCATTCACCGCGTCGGCAGCTGCAGGCAATGCAACCGCAAACTCATTGAAGCTAGGCCCCGAGAAGATCTTCTTCGCTCCAGCCTTCTCCAGCGAGCTCTTCAAATAAGCCGCCTTCGCCAGGTTCTGCTCCGCCAGTTCCTTCAATCCCTGCTTGCCCATCACCGTCATGTAGATGGTCACCATCAGCGACACCAGCGCCTGGTTCGTGCAGATGTTGCTGGTCGCCTTCTCGCGCCGGATGTGCTGCTCGCGAGTGCTCAGCGTCAGCACGAACCCGCGCTTGCCATCCATGTCCTTGGTCTCGCCGCACAGGCGTCCCGGCATCTGCCGCAGGAACTTCTCCTTGCACGCCAGCACCCCGCAGTACGGCCCGCCATAGCCCACGGCCACGCCAAAGCTCTGGGCCTCCAGCACGACGATGTCCGCTTCGCTCGGAGCCTTCACAATGCCAAGGCTAAGCGCCTCATTGATCGACACCACCAGCAGCGCACCCTTCGAGTGCACCAGCTCCGCAATCGCCGCCACGTCCTCGATCACGCCAAAGAAGTTCGGCGAGCCAATCACCACGCAAGCCGTATCCGGAGTGATCGCAGCCTCCAGCGCAGCCATGTCGACGCGCCCCGTGGCCTTGTCGAATGCGGCCTCCGTGACACCGATCTCCTGGTGCTGCACGGTCGTCTTCAGCACCTCGCGAAACTCCGGATGCACACTCCTCGCGACCACCGCGTTGTTGCGCCCGGTCACGCGCACCGCCATCATCACGGCCTCCGCGCATCCGGTCGACCCGTCATACATCGACGCGTTCGCAATCTCCATGCCCGTCAGCTCGCAGATCATCGTCTGGAACTCGAACGTAGCCTGCAGCGTGCCCTGCGCAATCTCCGGCTGGTATGGCGTGTAGCTGGTCAAAAACTCGCCACGCTGCACCAGCGAATCAATCACCACCGGCCGATAGTGCCGATACGCACCCGCACCCAGGAAGCTCGCATACGGCGTCGCCGGCTGCGCCTTCGCAATGTCGCCATCGGCAATGTTCGCCGCGAACGCACGGAAGCGATCGAGCACCTCGCTCTCCGCATGTTGCCGCGGAATATTCAGGTCGCGAGTAAGCCGGTACTCCTCAGGAATCGAGGTAAACAGGGCATCGATGTTGTCGACACCGATCTCAGCAAGCATCGCTTCACGGTCGGCAGGGGACTTCGGTAGGTAACGCATGATGCGAGTGGTTCTCCGTTCTCAGTTCGCCGTTGTCCGATGAGCCGCCCTCATCACCGGAGAACGGACAACGAAGAACGGACAACGTCTTTAGTGTCCGGTCTCTTCCGCAACGAACTTCTCATAGTCCGCAGCAGACAACATCGCGCTGGCTTCATCCGCGCTCTTCACCGCGACCTTGATGATCCACGTCGTGTTCGCATCCGCGTTCAGCGTCTCCGGAGTCTTGTTCAGCGCTTCATTGATCTCCGTCACCACGCCCGTCACCGGCGAGTACAGGTCGCTGACCGCCTTCACGCTCTCCACCGAACCAAACGTCGATCCGGCCTCAAGCTCCTGCCCCACCTTCGGCAGCTCGATGAACACGATGTCGCCCAGCGAGCTCTGCGCGTAATCGGTAATGCCAATGGTGGCGTTCTCGCCTTCGAGCAGCAGCCACTCGTGCGACTTCGCGTACTTGTAGTTCTCGGGATAGCTCATGGACTGATAGGTCTCCAAGGAAATTGTAGTAGAGCCGAGGCTCTGGATGCTGGAAGTCAATCCTCCCAGAGGTGTTGCCTTTGCTGTCGCTGCTTTTGTTGCTGCTTTTCTCGTTGTCATCCTCGAAGAGGATCTGCCGTTGCTCCGAGCCGTTACGAAAGCGCCGTGGAAACCCCTTGTGTACCTTGGCGTCCTTCGTGCCTTCGTGTTCTCTTTTACGAACCCGACAACGGAGCCGTCACCGCCGGAGTAGCCTTCGCCCGCTTATAAAACGGCGTAGGCACCACCACCGCCTTGTTCAGCGCTCCACGAATCTCCACCGCGACCTCAGTCCCCACCGCCGTGTACGCCACCGGGACATACGCCAGCGCAATATTCTTCTTTAGGAACGGCGAAGGCGAGCCCGACGTCACCTCGCCAATCTTCTGCCCATCCAGCGTCAGCACGGGATAGCCGTCGCGCCCAATGCCACGGTCCACCATCTCCAGGCCCACCAGCTTGCGCGCAGGACCACCCGCCGCCTGCACCTTCTCCAGCGCGTCCTTGCCGACGAAGTCCGTCCCCTTATCGAGCTTGCAGTACCGGCCGAGATTGGCCTCAAACACATTGATCGTGTCCGAGATCTCATGCCCATACAGCGCCATCGCAGCCTCCAGCCGCAGTGTGTTCCGCGCGCCCAGCCCGCATGGGATGATCCCAAACTCCGCGCCCGCTTCCAGCACCTCGCCCCACACGCGGCTGCTCGTCGGCTCATCGCTGGGGATGTAAATCTCGAACCCATCCTCGCCCGTGTAGCCCGTCCGTGCGATCAGCGTGTTGTGGCAGCCGCACACCGTCCCCCACGTAAACCAGTAGTTCTTGATCGGCGTAAGGTCCGCGCCCGTCAGCTTCTGCAGCGTCTCCTTCGCCTTCGGCCCCTGGATCGCCAGCTGCGTGTAGTAGTCGCTCACATCCATGATGTGCACGCCGCTCATCCCGCCGATCACCTTGCGCACCCAGCTGATGTCCTTCTCCCGCGTGCCCGCGTTGATCACGATCAGGAAGTCGTTCTCGCCCAGCTTGTGCAGCACCACGTCGTCGACAAACGTACCCTCCGGCGTCAGCATCGCCGAGTAGTGCGCCTGGCCCACCTGCAGCTTGCTCGCATCGTTCATCAGCAGCTTCTGCACCGCCGCCAGCGAGTTCGGCCCGCGCAGCTGAATGTCCCCCATGTGCGACACGTCGAACACGCCCACGCCCGTCCTCACCGCCATGTGCTCGGCAATCAGCCCGGAGTACTGCACGGGCATATCCCATCCGCCAAAATCGACCATCTTGGCCTTATGAGCGCGGTGCGTGGCATTCAGCGCCGTACGGCGCAGCGAGGGAGCGTAGGTAGTCACTTCAGCCATCGGGATTCCTTCTTGCTTGTGAGCTTGCGTAAATGCAGGGCGGTGCGAACGCGCTCCTTCTAGCATGCCTGAGGGAACCGCCGGAACGGAAGGGAGTCCGCCAGGACAGAACGATATTCGCGAAGCGCCAGCCTATCGTGCAGCAGCACCACTCGTCACGAAAGCTCCTCCGCTTTTCCTCAACGCTCGAGACCTCATCGCTCAAAGCTCAACAGCACCCCCCGACCGGCAATCACTCCGGATACCCACGGTCCCCGGTCACCCCCGGCAGGATTCGGGTGCCCCGCGGTCCGGATTCTCAAACCCTGCTCTCGAGGCAACGAGTCCACGAAGCACTCGAAACTCGCAGCCCAGAACTCAAAACCCGAACGCGCCTTCTTGTTTTTCGTGTCCCCGAACTCCTGCCGGCGCAGCCGGACCGCACCCACCCATACTGTGTCATCTCGACCGGACGCTGAGCGAGCGCAGCGAGTTGAAGCGGAAGTGGAGAGACCTGCTTCTTTACTGGTGACGGCTGTCGGCGACGCCGTCCTAGCTCCGCTCTCTCCGGCTAGCCCGAACAAAGTTCGACAAGCAGAAATAGCTCAGCACCACCACCATCACCGCAATCATCCAGGCACCCGCCCACGCGCTCGACAACACCGGCGCGCGAAAGTTCGCCCGCAGCGCCCACAACCCGCGCCCCATGCCAAACGCCAGCAGCCCGAAGAAGCTCCCCGTTACCTGCAGCATCACTACGCCGGTCGCCTTCTTCACCGGCCCCATCACCGACCGGCTGGCGTACTTTCCTGCCTGAAGAACTTGCCCCACACGCTGCGGATTGACCGCCCGAGGCGCCGCAAACGGCTGCGCAGCTCGCGGTGCAGACTGAGTCTGTTGCGACGGAGCCGGCTGAGACGAAGCCGGCGAACCCGAAGCCGGCCTAGCAGCCGCCGCACCAGGACTCGGTGTAGTCGCCGCATCCACCGCCGCCGCCAGCGACTTCGCCGCATGACGCGCGCCATACCCTAGTGCCCGGCCAAATCGAACCCTATCCATCGCCCCTTCAGTGTACCGGCACGGCAGAACCCAACGATGCCTCCACCCACGCCCCGTTTTGTCGGGGCTGCACAAGTCCCCGCCTTGTCAGGGCGGGACTTCGGTCCCGCCATCGAGAAACGAATCGCGAAGAGGCTTCCGCTGCTGAGGGAACTTTCCGTACCGGTCGGGGGCCCGGGGACTGCCGCAACCGTCGGCATGCGAATCTTCAGTTCTTGGTTTTTCAAAAGTTCGCCCGCGCCCCACCGCGTCAACCGATTCCCAGGGAAGACCAGGCCTCTCAAGACATCCGGGTACCGACGATAGTACATTCGCGAAACGCGATGGCCGCAGTTTGCATCAGACCGGCTAGAGCACTTCTCCTGTAGGCGTTACGCGGGATTCGATTGCGATGAGCGTTTTCTCCAACGAAAACGCCGCGGCACGCCACCTTCGGGAGACCCAGTAACAGGAGAAGTGCTCTAGATTAGTTTTGTGACGAAGACTTCGGGCTGCGAAGAGGGATGGGCGATGAAGAAGATGGTATGGGCGGTCGGCGGTTTGTGTGCAGCAGCAGCAGGGTTCCTGGTCCTCGGCGGACGCCGCCGGCAGCCCGTAGAAGAATTGGCGCATCGCCTCGAAGCCGCCTGGGCCGACCACCACACCCAGGTCTAGGTATCGAGATATTCCGCATCACCCAGGAAGTGTCATTTCGACCGTAGCGGGGACAGTTTCATCGTCCCCGCGTAGTGGAGAAACCTGCTTCTTTGCCAGCATCGGCAGACAGCGCACACGCAAGCAACCGCGCTGCAGGTTCGCTTAGGTGTCCTGATGCGTCTCGGCCGGCTCGCGATGGGCGCTCTCTACCTCGCCGCTGGCATCGCGCATTTCATCTTCACGCGCACCTACGAAGCCATCATGCCGGACTACCTCCCGGCCCACCACGCGCTCGTCCTCTTCAGCGGAGCCGCGGAGATCGCCGGCGGCCTCGGCATCCTTCTCCCCCACGCCAAGCTGAACCGCACCGCCGCCTGGGGCATCATCCTTCTGCTGATCGCCGTCTTTCCCGCCAACCTCTGGATGGTCCAGCACCCCGAGCGCTTCCCCAACATCCCGCCCTGGGCGCTCGGGCTCCGGCTCCCGTTGCAAGCCGTTCTCCTCGCCTGGGCCTTCCGCTACGCCTGCCGCGCCACATCGACCGCCGCATAAGGAACCCCTGAACAAGTCCCTGTTTTGTCAGGGCGGGACTACAGTTCCGTCGCAAGTGCCTTGCTTGCGATCCCGCTTTTGCCGCCGAGGGAAGATTCGGGCCGCACATCAGCCCCTTCAAATCTACGTAGGCTTCCTGTCTACGATCCCTGATTCTTCACTCTCAGCGTCCGGATCATTTTGAAGACATCTCTGAAGCAGAGAACCCCAACCAGCAGGACGATTGTCGCGCTGATCAAGCCTCCGAGAGCTATCGCAGCCTCCAGTCTGTGCAATTCTGCTGGATCCCCGGCGCGCGGCATACCAAGGTAGCCAAGAAGAAATGGCTGTGCGAGCGTCCCTCTCCAGACAGGGAGTAGAAGGAGTCCGGCCGCCATGCAGATCAAACCGAACGTGGCCTCTATCAGCGACCGAAAGATGAGAAGGGCTCTTTTCACCCGACTATCGTTTCAGGCACTCCACAGAGTTGCAAGGTGGGATTAACAACGCCTCCCGCCTAACCCCACTAGTACCCCATATGGTGCAGATACAGCACCACGCAGCTAGCCAGCAGGCAGTAGATCCCAAACAGATACCACTTACCGCTCTCCAGCCAGGAGCTCAACCACTTCAGCCCGGCCAGCCCCGCCAGGAACGCCAGCACCATCCCTATCAGCGCACCCATCAGGCTCGCGTGCAGGTCGATCGGCGTCCCCGCCGCCGCAGCTTCATGCGAAGCCTTCAGTAGCCGCAGCGCCTCGCGAGCAACCACCGCCGGAGTAAGAATCACCGCCAGCGCAAACGAGAACCGCTCCGCCCGCTCCCGCGCCGCGCCCACCAGCATGCCCGCCGAAATCGTCGAGCCCGACCGCGAGAACCCGCGGAAGGGAAGCGATAGCCCCTGCACCGCGCCAATCCATCCCGCCTGCGCAAACGTCACATTCTCGCCCGTGCGCGAAAGCCGCTCGTAGTCCGCCTTCACTGCCTTCTCGGCGGTACGTTCCCGCAGACCCGCCCACAGGATCAGCAGTCCCACCGCGAACAGCGCATATCCCACCAGGTCCAGCCGCCCGAACAGCTCCTCGATCTCCGCCTTCGGTGCGTTCGGAAACGCCAGGTGCGCGATCACCTTCTGCAGCGGATACCCGATGATCCCCGTCAGCGCCGTCGCCCACACCGCCCGCACCGCGAACCGCGAAAACGCATTCGCACTCGAAAAATACGTCCGCATCCACTGCTTCCAGAAGTAAACGATCACCGCAAACATCGTGCCCGTATGCAGCATCACCAGCAGCAGCGTCATCTCCGGCGAGCTCGGGTCGAGCCCCATCAGCTTTTCGGCAGTAACCACGTGAGCCGAGCTCGAGATAGGCAACAGTTCGGCAAGTCCCTGGACAATCGCCAGGATCAGGATTTTGAGAAGAGACATACCGGGATTCTAGCGGAGGAGCCTTAGCGAAGCATGAATCTCTTGGTTCCCGCGATGACTGTTCGGTGACGCCAACGATCCGGGTGCCCCACTTCTCGCTTTTGAGAAGTGGGTTCGCAGGATGTCGGGTGATTCCAAGCAGCCCTAACGCGAAGAGCCAACGGCGCAGCCGCTGACTCGCTAAAGGCGAAGCCGCAGGCCCGCTAACGGTATCGCCGCTACCTAGCTCCGGTCATTCCCATAAATCGGAATCCCCTGGCCCACCCGAAACGCAACCGACATCGCCCGCGCCGTCCAGTCCGAATCCGGATACTTCCGCTTCATGTCATCCGCAATCGACTGGCAGTTCTTCGCCGCATCCTGGCTGCGCTTCGTATTGTCGTCGACGAGGTACAGCGTCACCAGCGCACCCTGCCGATACGCCGCCTGGTACATCGCTTCGGCCGACTTCGGCCCGCCCGCATACTGGCTCGCGTACTTCAGGTACAGGTTCGTTTCCATCTCCGGACACTTCGGCAGCCCCTGCCAGTCGCCGCACAGCTTGTCGTCGATCAGGTCATACGCCGCCTTGGCCGCCTGCGGCGTCTGCGGAAAGTATTTCATCACTTTCTTAAGCTCGCCGTCATACAGCCGCGGACGCAAAAACGCATCCTGCTCCCGCGCGCTCGGCAGCGTGGAAATATCCGCCTTGTCGATCTGCCACCGAATGTCCGCCGACCGATACGCCGCCTCCGCCGCCAGCGGAGAGTTCGGAAAGTAGTCCGCCACGCGCCGATACAACAGGTGCGCCGCGCTCGCCGCATCTTTCGGAGGATGCGGCTCCGCCGCCTCCGCCTCCAGCTGCGCCGCATACCCGAAGATCAGCGCATCGCCATTCGGCGTCGTAGGCCCCACAATCCCCTTATCGCGAATCCACCCCGAGCTCGGATCAGGATTCTCCCCCGGCTCCGTAAACTCCGGCTTCGAGTCCTCATCCGAGTCCTCCTTCGCATCGGTGTTCGCCAGCACGCTCACCCAAGGCCCGTTATGAGCCATCACCACCACCTCATGCCCTGCCGTCACCGTCGAGATCGGAGGCGTCGTGGCATCGGCCATCGTGTACAGGTTCGCCGTATGCAGCACCGTAGCCCGCGCCGACCGGTCATACCCCGAAAGCTGATCGTCCCGCTTCGGCTTCTTCTGCGCCGAGGCACAAAGAACCATCGCGCCAACCATCGCCAGCGCAACCACACGCGAAGCACTCGTAGCTCCCAGCTCAAAGCTCTTAACTCGAACGCGCATTCTTGCCTCTCCGCCCTGCCGGGCTAACGCTGTGCGAAGCTCCGGAGCAACGCGTGAAGCTCTGGCTACTGGAAGCTGGCTAACTGGAAACTGAAAGAGCTCCCAGCTCCGAACCGCCGAGAACTGACAACGGACACCGGAGAACGCACAACGCACCGCCCTCTTAGACGTGTGCCGCCGCACTCTCGTTCTCCAGCGTCTCCCGCAGACTCGGCTCCAAATTCCCACCCGACACCACCACCACAATCCGCTTCGCCTTCGGCAACGCATCCTGCCGATACAGCGCCGCCGCCAGCGTCACCGCTCCGCTCGGCTCCGCCACAATGTCGGTAGCCGTTAGATAAAGCTTCAGCGCACTCCGGATATCCGCCTCATTCACCGTGATGATGTTGTCCACAAACTTCAGGATGTGCTCGAAGTTCAGCACCCCCAGCGACTGCGTCCGCAGCCCATCGCACAGCGTCCGCGTCGTCTTCGCCGCCGGCCACTCCACCAGCGTCTTCGTCCGAAAGCTCTCCTGGGAATCACCGGCGAGCTCAGGCTCAATGCCATACACGACCGGAGCAGCATGCCCCGCAGCTTCGCTAGCCAGCTTGATCCCCGTAGCAATCCCCGAAAGCAGCCCTCCACCAGACACGGGGCTCAGCACCAGCGTGGCATCATCCGGCGCCTCGCCGGTAAGCTCGGCGAGTTGTTCGAGGATCTCCAACCCGCAAGTAGCCTGCCCCGCAATGATCGACGGGTGATCGTACGGCGGAATCATCGAGTACCCATGCGCCGCCTCCAGCTCCTCCGCCTTGATCTTCCGGTCGCTCGAAGCCGGCCCGACGAACACAATCTCCGCTCCCAGCGCCTCGGTCGCCGCAATCTTCACCTTCGGCGCATTGTCCGGCATCACGATCACCGCCTTGGACCCCAGCGCCCGCGCCGCATACGCCACTCCCTGCGCATGGTTCCCGCTCGAGTACGTAATCACCCCGCGCTGCAGCGCGGCTGGAGGCAGTTGGGCAACGGTGTTGAACGCCCCCCGCAGCTTGAAGCTCCCAATCGGCTGCTTGCTCTCATCCTTCAACCAGATCTCCGGAAAGTCCGCCGACACAGCAAAGCCGGCCGCACCCAGCCGCGCCAGGTCCAGCCGCACCAGCGGTGTACGAACAGCAGTTCCAGCAATACGGTCTTTCGCCGCAAGAATGTCGGAGAGTTCCAGATAGGCAGGCATGGAGAAAGTATAGTGACCCACACCACGGCGGAGCCAACCTGCGCAGTACTGGCATCTGGCAATCTGGCATCTGGCAACTCGAAACTCCCAGCTCAAGACTCCCAGCTCATTCGCGCATTGTTCTCCCTCAACCCCACCCCCGCCCGCGAATCACCCAAGCTGTGTCATCTCGACCGGAGCAGGACGGCCTCATCGTCCCGCGCAGTGGAGAGATCTGCTTCTCACGCCGCCACGAAACCGGGTGCCCCGGGTCCGGACTCTCGGACCCGGGCTAGCGTAGCGACGATGTGGACGGGAGCCTCAATATCCCCGGCATACCCACCCCAAACCCGCGCTATAGTGATCCCCATGCGCTGGCAGAGAAAGACAGACTGGCAATCCGCCGACGGCACCGTGACCGACGTCGAGGTGGTACAAGGCCGTGGCGGCCCCATCTACACCGTCTCCTTCAACTACAAGGTCGGCGAGCACTGGTACGGCGGCTTCTATTCGAGCACCGGCGAATACAAGAAAGATGACGCGATCTCCGTCCAGTACGATCCAGCCGACCCCAACCGCAATGAATACACCGTGGCCGCCAGCCGTGCACACCTCTGGACCGCTCTCGTCATCGTGATCTTCGCCGCGCTTCTGATCTGGAAGGCAGTCAGCACAGCAAGTCGCTGAGAAAATACCGGGTGCCCCGGGTCCGGACTCTCGGACCCGGGCTGGCGTTGCAATGATGTGGTTAGGAATCACTCAAACCCGCAGCCGCGCCGTTTGGCGTACTTACCACCCCAGCTCTCCCCAATCAGAACAGGGCATTCTCCAGCCAACAGAACCCGCGACTCGTGCAACGTAGAACGCACAACGCAGTCCAGGTAGCGGACCAATTTGCCCTACAATTCTCCCATCATGCTGAAAAGACTGGTGTCTTGGAAGTACGGAATCGCCGTCGTCCTGATACTGGGGTGCTCGATCTACGTATCCCGTCAGGATCAAAAAACCCGCGACGAGTATGAGACAAAATGCAATCAGATTAAAGCCGTCACGGTTTCCCAAGGGACCCATCAGGAAGACTGCGACAAAGGCGCAGAGGACGCCGCAAGGCACCTGCCACGTTGGTATAGAGTATTTGGTTGGCCCGAGGGGATTACAACATGGGCGATCCTTCTGACCCTCTTGGTGATCGCTGATCAAACGGCCCAGACGAAACGAGCCGCCATTGCAACTGAAGACGCTGCGAAGGCAGCCATGGATAGCGTTGAAGTAATCAAGAGAAAGGAAAAGGCAAGAGTCAAAGTTCGCATTGGGAAATTGGAGGTCGTAAAGGTGGAGACGACGAACGACTCGTACTTTGCCGTTGTGAAGGTAGAGCTTTTCAATTTCGGAGAAACAAAAGCTTTCATTGCCAACAGTTGCGGCGATTTTTCCATTACTCGTTCCGATAAACCCCATGCGACTAAATTTCCAGAGCCTCTGACGAGCGAGCCCGTGATTCACGCCACGGAAAATCCACTGGAGAAAAAGTTTCCGTTCTTTTGTGACACTGGACACGACATAATCAGATCCTTGAATACGGGTGAGTTGTTTGCTCACCTCTATGGAATGGTCAGCTATACCGATGTTTTCGAGGCTCCACGCGTAATTCGCTTTAGATATTTGTGGACTCCAAACATGCACGGAGTTCAACTGCGAAAGCTCATCAGCAAAGACGCCCTGAGTCATTCGCTCTATGGAGAATGGAAACAGCATGGGGATGAGCAGGACAACTACGACAGCAATCCAAACTAGGACACTACCGAAGTCCACCCCTAAAGTCTCTCGATCGAAGACTTTTCCAAAAGCCGGGGGACCTTACCGCCCCTCCGCCGCATGCAGAATCAGCGCGAAGAAGTGCACCAGCTTCAGCTGATCCCACTCACCCGGCCCATGCCCATCCAGGTCCAGATGCGATAGCACCGGCGAGATCAGCTCCGCCTTCAGCGTCTCGTGAGGCAGCTCCGCCGCCATCCACTGCGTCTCCGCAGCCGGGATGATGTTGTCGCCCTCGCCATGCAGCAGGTACACCGGCGTGGTCAGCGTGGCCAGGTGCCCATGCGGACTCACTCCAGCCATGTCCTGCACATGCTTCACCTCGTCTTTGGCGAGCATCTCCCGCGTCGCAGCCGAGGTCGTATCCATCAGCTGCTTCGCCTCCGCCGTCTGCCGCGGAGTCAGCAGCGCCATCGCAGCCTTCTCGTTCGCCGGCTCCTCGTACAGGTGAGCCCGCAGCACCGCCCGCAGCGGAGCCAGGTCTTCCTTCGGCACAAAGTCCTCGAGGTTCTCGTACTCCAGCACCAGCGCGCCGTACTCATGCGGAGCCAGCAGCTCCTCGCCGCCGCTCGGCTCCGCATCCTCGCCCGTCCGGTAGTACTGCGCTACCCGCGACATCTCATCCTGCGACCCGATCGCAAACACAAACCGGAAGTAAGGCCGGTACTGCGGGCTAGCCGCCGCCAGCAGCGACAGCCCACCGGAGAAGCTCAGCCCCATCACGCCGACGGGCTTACCGCCATTGCGCTCCGCCATCCACTTCGTCGCATCCCCAATCGTGGCAATCGAGTTCGACCCCACGTGGTAGTCCTTGATGTCCGGCAGCTCCGGCGTCAGCACCCGGATCCCGCACGACGCCATCGACGTAGCGAACGCAATCAGCCGTGGCTCATTCATCCCCAGGTGGTGCACGCCATGCAGCACGATCAGTGCGGGAGCATCCGGCTTGTCGGTTGGGATATACAGCCGTGCCGGCACCGGCCCATTGCTCGTCGGCAGCGTCAGCTCCTCCGTCCTCACCGGATGCGCGATGGTCTCCCGCAGCGCCCACGGCACCGGCTTGTTCGCCACCAGGTCCAGCACCGCAATGGCCTGCAGATGCGCCTTTACGAACGGCGCGGCAACGGCGCTGGCGACCGCGAAGGCCAGGACGCAAATGCCCGCCCAGAGCCACGGACGTTCCTGCACCGTGGCGCGAACCTTGGCACGGCGTTCGGCGATTCGTGCGCCGACGCGCCCCGCGAGGCGCTGCATGGGAGCAGGAGAGGTAGAGGTGTGTTTCGGTCGCAGGCGAGGCATGGCTGGGAGAAGTCTAAGCGATCTCTGAACGAGTCTTTGTTTTGCCAGGGCCGAGCTCAAGCCTCTGTCTTGCGTGGGCGTGAGGAAGCTTCTGCTTTGTCAGGGCGGGACTTTAGTCCCGCCATAAGTGCGGCGATTGCAACGCGGCTTTAGCCGCTGAGGGGAATCATCGCGACTAGCCGAGATAGCCCTGAGCGAACAACATCAATGCGCCGCCGCATGAAAGAGGAAGGGAAGCAGCAGCACCACGATCGCCAGCAGCACCACCGCAACCGTAAGCAGCATCTGCAGCCGCGCTTGCGTAGCCGCAACCCCGGCCAGCTTGGCTTCGAGCGAAGCCGCCGCATCTCTCGCCGCACGCGCATCCCGCGCCGCATCGTCCGCCTTCGCCGCAATCTCGTTCATCTGGCGATACAGCCCCGCATGCGACGCCGTGACCTGCCCGAGATCCGCCTTCAGGCCGTCGGCGATGGCCTGCATCTCCACGGAGACCTGCGCCAGCGCCTCGCGGTTGGCCTCATCACCGGCTTGCCGAGAGAGCAGGAAACGATCGGCCAGCGGCACCAGCCGCGAGAGGTGCGGTAAGAGTTCAACGATCTGTGCGAGGACCCGAGGCCACATGGGGAGATTGTAGAGCGGAGGGAGCTCCCTGGACCGGCAACCCGCCCGCGGTGATATGTTTTCGTCATACCTACAGAAGTCTTTCCCCGAGGTTCCACGAGCATGATGCGTCGTCTGCTGGCCCCGTCCCTGCTGCTGTTCGCCCTCGTCGCTGCGATGCCCGCCGCGCCGGCTCAAACCGCCAAGCGCCCCATCACCGAGAAGGACATCTTCGACTTCGTCTGGATCGGCGACACCCAGCTCTCGCCCAGGGATGGAAAAGTCGTCTTCGTCCAGACCACCGTCTCCGCCGACCGCTCCGGCTACGACACCGCGCTCTACCTGCTCGACACCAGCACACCCGGAGCCACGCCGCAGCGCCTCACCGCCGGCCCGCGGGACTCTTCACCCCGCTGGTCCCCCGATGGTACGCAGATCGCCTTCCTCCGCGCCACCCTCCGCGACGGCAAGCCCACCCCGCAGCTCTACGTCATGCCCGCGAACGTTGGCGGCACGATCACCAAGGTGACCGACCTGCCCAAAGGGGCCGGGTCACCCCAATGGGCCCCGAATGGCCAGGCCCTGACCGTGACCTCAGGCACACCGCAGGATCCCGCCGCAGCCAAAGCCGAGGCCCAGAAGCGCTCCCACCTTACCGGCGACGACGCGCACGTCTCCGATATCAAGGTCATCAATCGTGCTACCTGGCGCATGAACGGAGAAGGCTACCTCGAGCCCGAGTCCGTCCCGCAGGTCTACATGGTCTGGCTGCCCAAGCCGGATGGCTCGCAGGCGCCCGTGTGGCAGCTCACCGGAGGCCGCTTCGGTGTGCAGGACGCCGTCTGGTCTCCCGACTCGAAGTGGATCTTCTACGCCCAGTCCCGCGTCGACGAGCCCATCTACGAAGCGAAACCCCACAACACCCTCTATGGCATCAAGGTCACGACTGGCCCGGACCACGCCAAGGACATCCCCACGGACTCCTTCACCGACGCCCTCAAGGTCAACGCCCGCGGCCTGTCGCTCTCACCGGACGGCAAGCACTTCGCCTTCCACGCCTCCGCGCCAGAGCTCAAGCCTGCAACCCACAAGCAGGACGACCTGTGGATCACGGACCTCACCTGGACTGCCGATGGCGTTCCCTCCGCCAGCGAACCCCGCGACCTCACCGCGAAGGAAGCCTACGAGATGGGCGGCAGCGTCGGTGGAGACAACACCGCGCCACGCGGCGGTGGCCGCGGCGGCGTGGCTTGGACCCCCGACAGCTCCGCCATCCTCGACATCGCCGGCTACCGCGGCAGCGCGCTGCTGGTCAGCGTTGACACCGCCTCCGGCAAGGTGACCGAGCTCAGCCAGCCGAAGCAAGCTGTTCTCGGCTTCAACGCCACGGCCGATGCCAAGACCGTCATCGCGCAGATCTCCAATCCCATCCTCATCGGCGACCTCTTCGTCCTTCATCCCGGCGACGGCAAATCCCAGACCCAGCTCACCAAGGTCAACGATGCGCTCTTCTCGCAGCTCGATATCGCGATGCCCCTCGACATCCAGGTCAAGCCCACGCATCACGCTGAGGACATCAAGGGCGAGACCATCGACACCTTCCTCATGCTGCCTCCCGGCGTCACCGGCAAGCCAGCCAAGCCGCTCCCGCTCATCCTCAACATCCACGGCGGCCCGCACTCGGCCTACGGCTGGGTCTTCGATCACGAGATGCTGTGGATGGCCGCCAAGGGCTACGTGGTCGACTATCCGAATCCGCGCGGCTCAACCACCTACGGCGAGAACTTCGCCAACATCATCCTCAACAACTACCCCGGCGACGACTTCCATGACCTCATGGATACCGTCGACGAAGCCATCAAGCTCGGCTATGCCGATCCCGCGCGCCTCGGCGTCACCGGCGGTTCCGGCGGCGGCCTGCTCACCGACTGGGTCGTCACGCAGACCGATCGCTTCAAAGCTGCCGTCGCGCAACGCGACATCACCGACTGGGCCAACTGGTGGTACACGGCGGACATGGCCGGCTTCCACCAGTCGTTCTATCCCACCAGCCCTCCGTGGGAGCACATCGACGCCTTCCGCGCCCACTCGCCCATCACCTACGTGAACAATCTCAAGACGCCGATGCTGTTCATCCTGGGCGACGCGGACTTCCGCACGCCAACCGGTTCCGGCGGCGAGGAGTTCTTCCGCGCGCTCAAGTACAAAAAGATCCCCACCGTCATGGTGCGCTTCCCGCGCGAGAGCCACGAGCTCTCCCGCTCCGGCGAGCCGTGGCATCGCGTGGAGCGTCTGGAGAACATCATGAACTGGATGGATCGTTTCCTGATGGGCGCCTGCGAACCGCAGTACGACATCACACCAACCTGCAAGGCGGACGTCCAGTAGTCCCGACGCAATTTGGACTACCAGGAGTGTGTCATTTCGACCGGAGCGGGACAGCTTCATCGTCACGCGTAGTGGAGAAACCTGCTGTTTGCCAGCACCGGCCGACAGCAGCTCCCTCGACTTCCCTATGCTCGGCTCGGGATGCGTCGAATTTGCCGGTACAACCTACGCTGCCCGGCGCTTCCGCACATCCATCACCAGCGACACAAACGACAGCACCATAATCGCCGTAATGAATCCCGCGGACCACACGCAGTAGATGCACCACTTCTGCAGGACATAGTCCTCCAGGAAGCTGAGGAACGCCGCGAAGGCGAAGCCCGCCTCCGCCAGCTGCAGCAGCACGAACGAACGGTACGGCACCCTCGGCAGCAGCGCGATCACGCCGATCAGCGCATAGCCGATCAGGCCCAGCAGAGCGACGGGGACGTGTGTCTTCGTGGTGGTCGCGGGATCTTCGTCGAAGCTGACCGGAGGCAGCACAGCGTACTTCGAGTGGTTGACCGTGCCGCAGTCGAACTTCTCCGTCACCGCGCACGGCGGAGCCGCATTCGGGTCCTGATTGTGGATGCGGAGGGCAAGCCAGGAGTCGATGAGACCGGCGAGGGCGAGCAGGGCAATCAGATAGCGCACGCGTTCATTGTAAGCGCGTCGGCAGGACTGCTGGCTAACGTGTGCGGGTAACGGTGGGATCGCTCAGCGGAGATTGAGATTCATGGGCGGGAGGAACCCTCACCGGCCGGACGATCACCTCTGGCTCCGGATTCTCCGTGGCGTCGGGTACCCGGACCGCGAAGAGATTCGAATAACTTGCAACGAGGCACGGCGCGAGCACCATGGCTGCAAAAACCCCTATTACCAACAACGTATGCATGCAGACTCCAGCCTTCAAGTGTGCGCTTCCGCAAAGTGACGCCACCATAGCACCTTTCGGGGACGCACCGTGAGGAGTCCCGTTTCGACTAGAGTGAAATGAGGGAGATACCTCGATGCAGCCTGTCGCCGAAGCTACCGCCGCCGCAACTCAAAACGATCTGCTCCACCTCTGGTCGGGGCTCGACTCTGCCGAAGGTGCGAAGGCCTGGGTCGAGTCGCATCTTGCCGCCTCGCGTGCGGCGCTTGCGCAGCTGCTCGCAGTCGATTCCGCCAGCGTGCGCACTGTGCCCAACACCCTGGAGCCCTACGACCGCGCCTCCTGGCATCTGCGCATGGCCGGCAGTCAGGCGCATGTCATGTTCATGGTCCACCCCGTCGCGGGCGTGCGCGATGCAGCCCAGGAGCTCTCGCAGGCTGTCAGCGCGGAGTCCGTCGCGCTGTCGCTGAACCGCGAGGTCTACCAGGCGCTGGCCACGCTCGAAGGCGAAGCGATGACCGGCGAAGATGCCGCCACGCGGTATTACCTGGAGCGCGTCCTGCTGGGCTACCGCATGTCCGGCGTGGACCGCGACGACGAGACCCGCGAGAAGATCCGCTCGCTCGCCGACAAGATGATCGGCCTCAGCATGACCTTCAGCCGCACCGTGCAGGACGATGTCCGCAAGGTCGAAGTGACCGACCCGAACGAGCTCGCAGGCCTTCCCGCCGACTACCTCACGCGCCACGGCGTGCGTGAGGAAAAGGCTCCGGACGGCACGGTCAAGCTCGTCGCCGACGGCCCCGTGACCATCACCACCGATCCTCCCGATCTCACGCCGGTGATGAGCTACGCAGCCTCGCGCACGCTGCGCCGCAAGCTGTACCTCGCCTACAACGGCCGCGGCTATCCCGCCAACAAGCAGGTGCTCCTCGACCTGCTCGCCGGCCGCGAAGAGATGGCCACCCTGCTCGGCTTCCGCAGCTGGGCAGACCTCGCCACGGTGGATCAGATGATGGGCTCCGCCGCGAACATGCGCAAGTTCCTCGACGAGGTGGAAGCTGCCGCCCGCGAGTTCGCCTCGCGCGAATACGCCGAACTCGAAGCCTTCGTCCGCGAGCGCGATCCCCAGGCCCTGCCCCTCACCCTCAGCGACGCCCGCTACTGGGAAGAGCAGTTCCGCCGCACCCGCTACAACTTCGACTCGCAAAGCGTGCGCCCCTACTTCCCCTACGAACCAGTGGAGGCAGGCATCCTCGCCACCGCCGGCAAGCTCTTCCGCGTACGCTTCGAGCGCGACAACGACGCCCCCGTCTGGGACCCCAGCGTCAAAGCCTTCCTCGTCTACGACACTGCTGAAGACACCGCCACGAACGCGCCCTCTGGACCCTTGGCCCTTGACCCTAAACCCTCGCCCCTGGGCCGCATCTACCTCGACATGCACCCGCGCGAAGGCAAGAGCAAATGGTTCTCCGAGTGCTCGCTCGTCGGCGGAGTTCTCGGCAAGAACCTCCCCGAAGCCTCACTCGTCTGCAACTTCCCGCAACCTAGCGAGACAGACGCGGGCCTCATGCAGTACTCCGACGTCGTCACCTACTTCCACGAGTTCGGCCACCTCATGCACGAGGTCCTCGGCGGGCGCCAGCGCTGGGCAGGGCAGTCCGGCATCGCCACAGAAGGCGACTTTGTTGAGGTCCCCTCGCAGATGCTCGAAGAGTTCTTCGAGGATGCCGACCTCCTGCGCACCTTCGCGAAGCACTATCAGACCGGCGAGCTGCTGCCCTACGACGTCATCGAACGCATGACCAGGGCCGCCGCGCATGGCCGCGCCCTCTCGACACTGACGCAGGTCATGTACGCCACGTATTCGATGGAGACGCACGATCGGCGCGCCGCCGATCTCGACCTAGACGTCCTGCTCCGCGAGGGCTACGACCGCTTCTCGCTCTACGAGTTCGTCGAAGGCAACACCATGTACGCCGCCTTCACCCACCTCATCGGCTACACCTCGAACTACTACACCTACCTCTACGACAAGGTGATGGCGCTGGAATTCTTCGCGCAATTCGAGTCGGTAGAAGCGAACGCTGCAGTGGAAGACGCCAAGGGCGAAGGCGCAAAGCACGCAACCGAACTCCTCACCAGCCCCGTAGCCCTGCGCTACCGCCGCGAGGTCCTCGAGCCCGGCGGCTCCAAACCCGCACGCGAACTGGTCCAGGCCTTCCTCGGCCGCGAAACCAGCATGGAAGCCCTGCGCGGCTGGATCGGCAAGGAGTTCGCCGCGTAGCCTTGACTGTTGAGTCGGGAAGGGCGATAGAAAGCACAAGGCCCGCTGATTCAGCGGGCCTTGGCTTTGGCCTTGATGGCCGGTTTACCTTTCGCCGCAGGCTTCGCAATCGCCTTCGCCACAGGCTTGGCTGGCGAAGCCTTCTTCATGGGCGGAGCAGGCTTCTTCGCCTGTGCCGCTTTCGAAGTGACCGTCGCCGTGACCTTCGTCGTCACCTTGGTCGGAACCGCGGCCTTGACTGCGACAGGCTTGGCCACAACCTTCGCCGCTGGCTTCGTCGCGACCGTCACCTGAGGCTTGGCCGGGAGGGTCTTCGCCGGTGCGGCTTTCGTCGCCACCTTCGCGGCCGACTCGACGGTCGGCTTCGGAGCGGCCTCTGCAGGCTCTGGAGTAGCCACGGGCGCTGGCTGAGTGGCCGCGGTATGGATGCGGTGGGCAGGAGTCAGCGCAGGTGCGGCTGCCTCGCCAGCGGCTTCCGCTGCCTGGCGCAGAGCATGCAGCACCACGCGCAGCATCTCGTCCTCAGGCGCAGGCTTGCCGGTCCAGATCTCGAACTGCCGCGCGCCCTGCTGTACGAACATCTCGATGCCCGTAATGATGGGAATACCCTTCTGGCGGGCCATGCGCAGCAGCGGCGTCTCCAGCGGGTTATAGACCGTGTCGAAGACCAGCCGCGCCGTCAGATCTTCCGGACCCAGCAGCTGCGGGGACTTGTTGCCGTTCATCCCCACCGGCGTCGCGTTGATGATCACGTCGAAGCCCATCTTGGCCACGGCTTCCCGCTTGATAATCTTCGCCCCTGCCTGGCGCGCGAGCTTCTGCGCCGTCTCCGGCGTGCGGTTCAGGATCCAGACCTCCGCTCCCTTGTCGCGACAACCAAACACCGCTGCACGGGCCGCGCCGCCGGCGCCCAGCACCAGCACCTTCGCGCCCTTCAGCGACATGCGCTTTTCCAGAGGCCCCACAATACCCTGCACGTCCGTATTGAAGCCGTACCACTTGCCATCGGCCATGCGGGAGATCGTGTTCACCGCGCCGATCTTGCTCGAAAGCGTGTCCGTGCGCTCCAGGAAGGGAATCACGTCCTGCTTCAGCGGCATCGTCACGCTCAGGCCTTGCAGCGGAATCTCCTTCACCAGCTTGAAGAGGTCTTCCGCGCTCGTAGTCTGCAGCGCCAGGTAGACGGCATTCACCGTCTCGCGGCGGAAGGCTGTGTTGAGCATCAGCGGCGACAGGGAGCTGCCAATTGGACTCCCGGCCACGCCAAAAACCTTCGTGGCCGCATCCACCGCGTCGATCCGGTAGGTCTCCACCAGCGTGCGGGCGGTGATCTGGCCGGCCGCGGTCTCCTCGCCCTTGGTCGCGGCGGCGAAGGTAAAGGCGGACCCGGCGCGCAGGCTGAGGATGCGCGAGATTGTGCCCGCCTCGCCCATGCAGACGCCGACGATCTCCGCGCTGGTCTGGTCCTCCCAGCGGCGGATGAATTCCATCAGGGTGAGGTTGTCGGCCAGGGTACGGGCCGTCGGAACCACCTTCATAAAGTCAGGCTCGAAGGGCAGAACGCGCTTGGCAACAGCGTCCAGGTCCTTCGTCTCTTTGAAGTTGTGCCAGCTGATGATGACCCCGGCGCCGGTGGCGCGCAGTCGGCTCATCGTATCGCCCGGCAGCTTCTCCAGCGAATCGATGTCGATATCGACGATATGGAAGCCAGCCTCGGCCGCCGCGAGAAGCACCTCGAGCGCTGCCTTGCTGGAGCCGTCGAAGTGGCCGCCGAACTCTTTGGGGCGGCACGTGGCGATCGCCGTGATCGCACGGTTGGAGTCGAGGAACCCCTTCAAAGTAGGCAGGGCGGCCGCGGGCTTGGGGAGATAGTCCAGCCGAAACTCGACAAAGCTCGTGTCTTGAAGGACTTCCGAGGCTCGGGCAAGCATCTCGTCTGCGCTTGAGCCTTGAATGGCCGCGCAGATCTTTCCGACGCGGGACCGGAGGAGGTGGGAAGCGATTTGTAGGGTATTGGTCATTCGGAATGCAGTCGCGGTATAGTAACGCCGAAGTCCCGAGGATGCAAGGAGTTCACGGCGTTCGCCGGGTACTCCCAACGCGGTCTTGAGGCGACTCTCGTCGCATTAAGGCGCGCTCAAAATTAGGATAAAAGTTCGCTCGGATACGGCTACCCCAGTTTGGACTCGTCTGGGGTGGGAAATGTCGCAAAACTAACAGAACTCTGGTATCTGACGAGGAAACAGCCCACTTTGGCTCGCCTGAGACTTTTCCGCAGAAAACCCGCCGATCAAGGCAACCGTTTGTGTGCTGGTTCATCTAAACTTGTAACTGAGAGGCTTAACTCCTAAAGTAATCCCACCTTTTGCAACAATCCCTTTTGCCCTAACGGGCTCCTCAGAGCAACTCCCCCTATTATCCCCTCCCCAAGAAGCCTCTCATGGGCCCGCTGGAAAGCGGGCCCACTCTCTTTAAGCCCGGAAACACCGGCCTTTCCAGCCCCATCCTGCGGCCTCGCCAACCTCGCCAACCTCGCTAAGATGGAAGAGCTATGGCCTCCCGCATCGCCACGAAGTCGTCCAGCTCGAAGAACGCGCTTCGTGCCCTGGATGAACGATTGTCTGCGGCAGGGCTGACCCCGGGCCGTACCGCGCGAGCTGCCACTCCACCTCCAGGCAAGCGTGCCGGACACCCGGCAAAAACCCTGCCCGAACCAAGTTCGACAACCCTCGATGACTTCACGCCTGGCGTGCTGCGCGTCCCCGCCTTCGCCGAGCTTCCCTGGCTTCGCGCCGGCTTCAGCACCCGCGAAAACGGCGTCTCGACCGTCTACGCGGAGAGCCCCGAAGCCCCGGGCGAACCGAATTCGCGCCGCGAGCTGAACTTAGGCTGGACCACCCACGACCCCGAGGAGAACGTCGCCGCCAACCGCGTGCGCCTCACCGGCTGGGTCGCGGACGGCGCGGAGATGCAGCTCGTCACCATGCGCCAGTTTCACTCCGGCATGGTGCGTGTGATCGAGCGCGACCACCGCCCGCTGGTCACCGCCGACGGCAGGGCCGTCGTACGAGCCGACGCCCTGATGACGGACGTCCCCGGCCTCCTGCTCGGCGTCCAGACCGCCGACTGCGTCCCCGTGATGATCGTCGACCCTAGGAAGCATGCCGTTGCCGTCTTCCACGCCGGCTGGCGCGGCACGGTCGCCCGCATCGTGGAGCGCGGCGTCGGAGCCATGCAGCTGCGCTATGGCTCCAAGCCCAAAAACCTCCTAGCGGCGATCGGCCCCGCCATCGGAGCCTGCTGCTTCGAGGTCGGTGAAGATGTTCGGCAGGAGTTCGAAAGCCAGTTCTCCTACGGCTCGGAGCTCTTCTACGAGGTCTCAGACTCCGACCCCATCCGCCGCAAGTACCCCATGCTCTTCCTCACTCAGCGCGCTCCGGGGCACTCCAATCTCGGCCCGCAGCTGCACATGGATCTCTTCGAAGCCAACCGCCGCCAGCTCCTCGACGCCGGCCTGAAGAAGCGCCACATCACCGTCTCGGGCGAATGCACCGCCTGCACGCGCCTGCCCTCCGGCGCAAGAAAGTACTTCTCCCACCGTGCGGAGAAGGGATTTACCGGCAGGATGATGAGTGTGATCGGAGTCAGTGAATAGTGAGGAAGTGAAAAGTGAAGTAGAGCGAGCCACGCGGCGCGGATGCTGCCTTTTCATTACTCACTATTCACTACTCACTATTCACTATCCACTCATCTCCTCACCGAGCTCGACGATTCCTTACACAGCTCCTCGAACAGCTCGTCGCGGTGAGCAAGCGTGAAGCTCCCGATGGTACGCAGGCTGGTGAGGTAGATGCTCGCGCTGGCGAGCATGAAGACCAGCATCGCCAGCGGCATCACCGCCAGCATGTCGAAGTGGCGCGCCAGCTTGAGAATCCCCAGGCCGAAGGCTGCCAGCACCAGCAGGATCCCCATACCGAGGAAGGCGCTGGCGGGTGAGGCCTGTTTGCTGGAGGTCCGCCCGGGATCGATCTTCTTCGGCGCTGTGATGGAGCGGCGGTTGCCCAGCGTCGTCGTCAGCATCAGCGTGCCTGCGGCCCACAGCAGGCTGGTGACCAGGATGTTCAGCGTCGGCAGTCCCGTCAGGTAGGTGACGATCGCCAGCACCGCTGCAGTCTCCGCGTACGCCAGCAGGAAGTTCACCAGGTTCTTGGCGACAAAGACGTCGCGCAGCCGGACCGGCGCAAGGAAGTAGAACTGCGCCCCCGGACCTTCCAGCCCGAAGGAATTGAAGGCCAATGGCACGATCCCCACCAGCGCATACGCCAGCGACGCCGGAAAGATATAGAGCGAGTTCGCCGAGCCGCGAGTGGCCAGTCGTCCGGCGAACAGGAAGACCATCACGATCGGCGCGATGAGCGCATAGAAGACGCCCGTGTTGCGGCGGATCGCCAGCAGCTCCTTGCTGAAGACCGCTGCCACCACCGGCGATAAACGCAGCGCCCCCTGTCCATGGTCGGAGAACTTCGACCGTATCGCAACCTCCTGGGAGGGAGTGACCGCGCTCGCGTGAGGTACGCTCAGGGACTTCCTGGGCACCGTCACCCCGTTGGCCACATCCGAGAAGACCTCGCCGCGAAACTCCGTACGCGTGCGCATGGCAAAGACCGCGAAGAAGAAGAATCCGAAGATGCCACACCCGAGTACGTACCCCGCGAACCACAGCGTATGGTGGCGGGCTGCGGCGATCATCGCATCCCCGGTGAGGCCCGGCGGTAGGAAGTTCACCAGCGGCTTTACCTGCCGGTACATATGCGCGAGGACATCGAACCTGTGCTGGGTAAGGAAGCGGCCATGCTGGGCGTGGTGGTGGTTGTAAGCCGGGTTGAAGCGCACGTTGACCCACTGGCCCACCAGCGACAGCGTAAAGATCAGCGCGGTGAAGACCTCGCGCGCGCGCCGTGTCGCCAGCCAGCGGTCGATCCACGCGAAGACCATGCGCGTGAAGATCGCATTCGTGATGGCGAAGACCGCCATCGAGACGAACGCGTAGGCCCACAGCCACGGCTCGGCAACAGTGATGCCAATCGCAATCGATAGCGAGAGAATCGCCACCATCACGTTCGCCGGGCTCAGAATGCCGAAGAACAGCCGCAGGATGATGTAGTTCCGCGAGCGCAGCGGAAAGCGGATCAGATGCGTGGGATCGAACGAAGTCCCCGGCTGCCCGATGTTGATGTTCAGCAGCTGGCACAGGAGGAACGTGCCCCACAGCAGCCAGGAGATGCGGTTCATCTCATAGTCCGAGGTGAACATGTACGCCGCGTACCCGGCGACTCCCGCAACAGCCAGCGCGATCAGCCCGAAGATCGGCGCCGCGATGAGGATTGCCACCAGATCCGCGGTGCTGCCCTTGCGGCGGAAGCTATTGGCGAAGATACGCCACCGCAGCCATGCCACCGCGGCAAACTGGGCGCGGGTCTGGCTGATGGTCCATCGGGGGATGGCAGACACAGGATGGTGCTCGGTGGAGGCGTCGTTCATCGTGCGGTTCATCGCTCGGTCCTTACTCGCCGCGCCTCAGCTCAGCCAGGCGAGCTCCTGCTCGGGTTCGCTCGGCCCACGCTCGGTGCCCACCACGGAGAGGAAGATCTCCTCCAGCGTGAGTCGGGTTGCGGGTCCGGCCGCCTGCTCCTCGTCGGATGCGCGCAACCGCGTCCGCACGCCGGCGCGCAGCTCATCCAGTGAACCGTTGGCGACGATGTGCCCGCGGTCGATGATCGCGATATGCGTACACAGCCGCTCGACGATCTCGAGCACATGCGACGTGAGGAAGATCGTCGCCCCGCGCGCGATCATGCCCTGCAGCATGTTCTTCAGCGTGCCGGCTGCGATCGCATCGACGCCCTCGAACGGCTCGTCGAGGAAGAGCACCTTTGGCCCGTGGATCACCGCAGCGGCCAGCGCCAGCTTTTTGCCCATGCCGTGCGAGTAGTCCGCAATCAGCTTCTTCGGCTGATCGGCCAGGCTCATGAACTCCAGCAGCTCATCCGTCCGCTGGGCGGTGGTCGCCTTATCCAGACCGTACATCCGGCCCACGAAGTGTAGGTACTCCGTCGCGGTGAGTTTGCCGAAGAGCGCCATCCCCTCGGGCACCACGCCAATGCTCCGCTTCACCTCTACGGGATTAGAGATCAGGTCCTGCCCGAGAATGCGGATCGCCCCGGAGGTCGGTGCCAGCAGTCCCGTCAGCATCTTGATGGTCGTGGATTTGCCCGCACCATTGGGCCCGAGGAAGCCAAAAAACTGGCCCGATTCCACGGCAAGATCGATGGAGTCGACCGCCGTGAACGCGTTGAAGCGACGGCTGAGGGACTGGGCCTCGATCGCGTAAGTCGTCATTGCTCTCAGTTATACGGCAGAAAGCGCCCGCAACTCGAACACGGGCGCTCCTACAGAGGGTGTGATCGCGGAATTACATAGCGGGAGGATGATGTGGATCGACGTGGACGGCCCCATCGGCGGATTGAGCCCCGCCTTCAGCTTCGTCAGGATTGACGAGATCGCGGAGCTCCTTGCTCGGCTTGAAATACGGAACGCGCTTCGCCGGAACAGCCACCGCAGCCCCGGTCTTCGGATTTCGTCCTGTGCGGGAGCTCCGCTGCCGGGTTCGGAAGCTTCCGAAGCCGCGCACCTCAATCTTGTCGCCCGCCTTGAGCGCGCCAATAATGGACTCGAACAGGGTTTCAACAATCACCTCGCCATCACGGCGGGTGAGGTCACCAAGCGCGGTCACATCGTTGACCAGGTCTGCCTTGGTCATGGTTCCTCCGGTGGTGGTCGCTGTGTATATCGGCCAGCGACTTTAATCTATCGTGCGGGGATGAATGCATGCAAAGGGGCCCAGAGAGAGATGTGCGCGATTGCCCACCTTTCGTATCGCACGCCGCCGGAGGGCTGCTCGTAATCGTCGCAATCCACCGGACGGGTTCCGTCTATAGATGCGACGCATCAGCCCTTCGGTTGGTTGCAGTTGCGGTGGAAACCGAGGAAAAATCCCCCCGCCCCAATTTGCCCCAGCGCGCCTTCCCATCGATCGCGTGGGAGACTCCCAGACCCCCTACTTCCAGAGGAAATAAAACCCGGGAGAACGATCCAGCAGCTTGGACGGATTCGGAAACAGATCGTCTGTATCCCCCGAGAGCGCCCCCAGCAGTCCCTTTCGCTCCTTGCCCGGCCGCACAATGCTCGGCTCGCCCTTGATCCCCACCGACCGCGCCGTGTCCATCAGCGCCACTCGGAAGCCACCCTGCCGGTCGATCAGCCCCAGCGGCTGCGCCTGCTCGCCGGTCCACACCTGGCCCGTCGCCAGCGGCTTGATCTTGTCATCGCTGGTATGCCGTCCGGTCGCCACATCATGGATGAACTGGCCGTACATGTTGTCCACCAGGCCCTGGAAGTAGACCTGCTCTTCCGGAGTCAGGTCGCGGGTCGGGTCACCGGCATCCTTCAGGTCGCCGCGGCTGATCGTCACATTCTTCAGCTTGGCCCACTTCAGCAGCTCGCCGTAGTTGGTCCACTCCATAATCACGCCAATCGACCCCACCACCGACGCCGGGTTCGCATAGATCTCGTCGCAGCCACTCGCAATGTAGTACGCGCCCGAAGCGCCCACGCTCTCCACCGACGCAATGATCTTTTTCTTGTGCTCCTGCCGAACCCGCACCACCTCGTGGAAGATCTCCTGCGACGCCGCTGCTCCGCCGCCCGGCGAGTTGATGTGCAGGATGATCGCCTTCACATTGTCGTCGGCGCCATACTTCTCCAGCTGCTTATCGATCTTGTCCGCGTCCGTGATCACGCCGCTCACGTCGATCACCGCAATCGAGTCCGACCCGAAGCTCGCGCTCGACTCCGACCCCGTCGCATTCTTCACCGCGTAGGCCACCACGCCGATGAGGCTCAGCAGGCCAACGCCCACGATCACCGCAAACAGGCAAGCCCACATCCATCCCGAACGCCGCGGCGCGGGAGGTGGAGGATAGCCCGGAGCATACGGATAGCCCGCGGGAGCTGGCCCACCCGCGTAAGGTCCCGCATAAGGCGTGGCGTACGGTGCGGCATAGGGCGGCGGCGGCGGGGGTTGGGGCGGCAGCGTCTCGGACATGCCGCAAGTCTACAGCGTTGCGAGTAGCGGCGAACCCCTCCTGCATCGTGGTGGCCTACTGCACGATGTACATCTGCGACGTCGACGACATCGTAATGCCGTTGGTCGCAAGGAACGGAATCCGGTACGGATACGTGCAGGTCACCACCACCTTCACGGGGTGGCCCGGGTCCTGGACACCGTCCGGAAAGGACGCGGCTACCTTGGTCGTTCCACCGCCCAGCGCCGGCATGCCGGACGAAGCCACGCTCGCCTCGATGGCAGCGGCCGTCGTCGTGCACGATCCCCCCGTCGAAAGGGTGCACGCGGAGCCGCGAAAGATGGCGTACCGTGTAGCCTCGCGAGCCAGCTCCGAGATGCGCTCATAGTTGTAGTACGCCAGGCACATCTGGATCAGGCCGAACATCACCCCTACGAGAATCGGAAACGTAAGCGCGAAGGAGATCAGCGCCTCTCCGTGCTCCTGCGACAGCAACCTCGGCACGGTCTTCGGTCTCACTGCTGCACCTCCATCACCGAGATTCCGGAAACGGCGTAGCTCGCCAGCAGCGGCGGAACATGGAACGGAGGCGTGACCGTCGCGCTCGTCTTCACCTGCAGAAACTCCAGCACGTGGTTCCCGGATCCCGCGCAGGCGCTGGTGGCTGCCGCTTGGGTGCTGTACTGCGTGCCTCCCTGGGCGAGCGCGCAGGCGTAGTAGATCGTCGGCGTTACCGTGAGGCTGCTGCCAAAGTCCGCGGCTTCCGCCTGTGCGGCGGTCTGGATCACGCTGGTATTGGAGGCGTAGGTGGAGCTCTGCATCCCGTACATCGCGCCGGCGTGCGCTGCATTGCTGATCTCGATAGAGGCATATGCCAGCGAGGCCAGCTCCGCCGTTCCGAAGATCAGCAAGGGACCAAGAAACACCAGGAAGATGGCCAGCTCGATCACCGCGCTGCCGCGCTCGCCATGCCTGCCCCCACGGACTCTGGGGTCGCACATCACGCCCGCAGGCTCAGCCGGATTGGACAGAATCTTCATCATTGTGTAAGCCGCGCCGTACCCTCTCCCATGCCGCCGATGTTGGTCGTCGAAGCCGCCGTCAGCGTTCCACCACCGTTCATCGTCAGCGACTTCGCGACGATCGCGGCGTTCACCGCCGATCCGCTGCCGTTGCCCAGCGTAATGGCCGCGCCCGGCGCAAGCAGCGCCCCGTTCATCACCGTGCTGGAGCCTCCCTGCACGGAGAGCGTCGTCGCATCGCTTGCATCCTGATACACCAGGATGCCGTTGTAGGTCCCGCTCGTCGGAGCGGTCAGATTGATGTTGGCGCCATTGTCGATCACCAGGCTGGCGTTGTTCGTCAGGTAGAAGACCACTCCCGACCCGCCCTTGTTGCCTCCACTCTCGAAGTGCAACGTCCCTCCACTGATGACGTAAATACCTGCGTTGAGGGTTACCGTGTCGCCGTTCGCTCCCACCGTCAGGCCGTTGTAGCAGACCGTGTTATTGCTGGTGGTGCCATATGTAGATCCCGGACCCACCGTATACGTCACGCCGCCGCCGCCGATGGAGTTGAACGGGTCCGCCGTGCAGCTGGAGTACGCCGGTACAGCCGGCATCGCCGGCGTGCAGGAAGGGGAGTAGCTGGTCACCACCTTGGTGCTGGAGGCAATGCTGCCGCCGTTGTTCACGTTGCTCCCGGCAGTCCAGCTGGTGGACGCAATGCCCAGCTCTACCGCCGTCAACGTCGATCCTCCCACCACGCCTACCGCGTTGCTGCTGGTGGAATCCACCGTCACGCCACAGCTCGCAGCGGTCAGCTTCGCGCCGTTGCTGATGTTGAGCGTCTCGCCGCTGCCCCCCTCCAGGCAAACGCACGACTGGGTCGACCCGCTGCCTGCCCCGGCCATCGCCGTCGCAGACACATTCACCGTAGTCCCGCCACCCGTGAACGCGCCGAAGAACCACGTGTGGATGGGCTGCGCGACGGTGACCTGCATATATTGCGCGGGAGCGCTGCTGGAGGCAGTGGACGAATAAAGCCCCGAGCTCGGGGTGCTCAGCGTGACCGTCGCAGGATTTGTCGTGAGGCTCGTGTTGAAGCCGTTCAGCGTGGCTGCCGCGTTGGCCGCGGCCTGCATCTGCGCCGTCGAGTTGCCGTAGGTCTGCTCTTCCGCCGCCGCCAGGGCCGCAGCGTCAGCCGCCGCCTGCGCCATGCGCTTTTCTCGAAAAAAAATTCCAACATCGAGCGCGAATCCCAGGAATCCGAGCAGCACCAGCGCGAAGAATAACGCCATCAATGCTGTCGCCTGGCCGCGCTCCCGGTGCCGATCGGCTCCCATGGACGCCCCTATGGTTCATCTGGGCGCCCGCACCGACCCGGAGAAGTACTCGGTCTGAGGATGCCCCGGCCCAGCGGGGCTTGCAAATACTCTGTCGTAAGTATCGCTTGCGCCTCCTGCCGGCCGCTATCCCTCCTTGGGGGGAAGCAAACGCTGTAGTCCGAGCCCAACCCACTGCTGGGTGGCCCATCCTTCACAGCTTCATCGTGAAGGGTGGGGTAGAACCCCCGCACGATCTCCAGAACTCGCGACCCAGGGCACACGCAGAAGTCTCTACCCGTTTCGCTACAAAAGCCGTTACGCTGCAGAGAAGTGTGGACACACCTACCGTGCCTTCTTCATCACCGGCGGCACATACTGAAACACCCTCTCCAGCGGCACCCCAAACACCAGCGCAATCTTGAACGCCGTCTCCAGCGAAGGCGAGTACTTGTCCTGCTCAATTGCAATCACCGTCTGCCGCGTCACGCTGATCGCATCCGCGAGGTCCTGCTGCGTGAGCCCACGCTCCGCGCGCAACTCGCGGATCTGGTTCTTGATCCATGTGCTCATCGCCGGGCCTGCTTCTCCCACTCCTCAGCCATGGCGAGCCAGCGCTGGCCGGCCTCGGTGGATTCCACACCCGCCGCCATCCGCCGCCACCGCTTCGCCTTCCTGAGAGCGAGCCAGCGATTGAAAAACAGGTGCTCGTGCCCGGCGTAGAGCCGCAGCTTGCGAGCCGCGCGCACCATCTGCGCCACGCACAACAGCACCAGCAGCGCATTCAGCACCCCGCCCACCGACGCATGCTCGGCATCGAAGACAAACGGAACCCCCACAATCAATCCCACCACCCCAAAGGCCAGCAGCCGCAGTCCCGAAAGGTCTCCCTTGGCGTCGATCTCCCGGTCGCGCTCGTCGCTCCTCTCCAGCGCTTCGGTGTGCATCTTGGAGAACCAGTAGAGCTGCGGCAGCAGCCACAGCCACACCAGCAGCGTGTTCGCCCAGCCGCCGGAGACGGGATGCAGCCAGCTCGAAAGCGCAAACACCACCAGCACCGCCGCCGCCGCGCCAAACTCCCACCACAGTTGCTTCTGGCGGAAGGTCAGCGCGGAGCGTTCTTCCCGCCTCTCTGCATCCGGTCTCCCTTGATCCTGCGCCACGCTCACAGCGCTCTCCGGTAAGCAAGAATCTGCGCCAGCGTCTTCGTAATGTCGCCAATCACCAGCACCCCGAAGAACACGGAGAGGAAGTGCATCGCCAGCGGCTGCCCATGCAGCGGGAACGTGCCCGTCACGGTGTGCAGCCACAACGCTCCCAGCCCCACCACCATCAGCGACACCACCGTGATGTACCCCGCCCGATAGCCGCGCAGCTCAATCAGCTTGTCGCGCTCATCTCTGGCGCGGTTGCGCGTAAACGCCGCAATCAACGACTGCAGGATGATCTGCAGCACGATGATCGCCAGGATCATCTCGGCCACATAGTTGATCGTGTTGTTGCGGTGAAAGAGGAAGTAAGGAACGTAGACCATCAGCTCCGCCACAAGCGAGCCGTAGAGGGATTTTTCCTGGTACGAGAGGCTGGACATCGCCGAATCTCCATGTCAAAAATGTTTGACATGGAGGACTGTAGCGCGGGGCGATGGGCGTGTCAAACATTTTTTACATGGACGGTCGAAGAAGCATGATGACTGAGCCCGAAGCTAAGGCCAGGAAACTAATTTCGTACCGGTTTTTGCACTAGCAAGTGCGACAAAGAATTCTAGCGAGCTCCCGATTGGCGCATACTTGAAGTGAATCTGAACCTCGGTTCGTCCGGGTAGTAGGATTCCCCTGGGGGCGAAAGCCCCCTTTAAATTTTTAGATCCGTACGACGCCCTGAGAGTCTGTCGTAGACGCGACCCGGCACAAAACCGGATGGAGCTTCGAGAATAAATTCCTAGCTCCTGTCTTCTTCACGTACTTATTTGGCGCAAGCTGTTGGTGTAAAAAATAAGCGACTACATCGACGGCTTGTACCAAGTAGGACTGCGAGGAATCGACAAAGACTGGGTCTCCCACTAGAGTCTGCAGAGCCAGTTGTCGGTAGCCGGGATTCACGACACCGCGCATGTTTGGCACGGGGTTATACCTTCTCATGCGCCGACAAAGCACAGTTAACTTCTTGTCGTCTGTGTGGTCGGGGAAAATCATTCCGCGCTCGTCAGGGTTGGCCGGTCCCGGGAAATTACGACGCTGTATGGTGTTTTCAAAGCGCTGGATCAGTGCTCTCCATGCCATATCAAAAACGTCATAGTTCGCAGGCTTCCCTTGCTTATCAATAACCACGTTGATGATATTAACGTCCGGCATTCGAGAAAGCTCATCTATCAAATGCCGCAATATCATCAATCGTTGATTCTTCGGGATCCGCGATAGCTCACCCGGTCTACGGCTTATAAACCGTACTGCGTGGACTTCATCTCGCATCTTCAGACCGTAATAGGAGCGCATCATGCGGCGGTAATCGGTGAGCTGGTCCAAACAAACTTTCCACCTCAACTCGTGCATTACCAAACCGCTGAGGATGAAATATCGCGTCGGCGAGTTCACCATTCCGGTATCGCCGCTCTCGTCCACATACATCAAAAACATCAGTCGCACCCTTTCACGCTCTGTTGAGTTCGGGCCGATTACAAGTGGTCACCAGAATAACCGCGTTCCCGCTGAATTTTTAGGTCAAGAATGTGAAGCACCCCTAGAGGGTCATGACAAGTTACGCCCGGACTTGCGCTTCTTCACGCCCCGGTTCCCCGTCGGGTCGTCCTCCGATGAGTGGGAACCGAGGGTGTTAGGGCCTGAACCGTGGAGCCACGAGCGTTAGCGGTTCCCACCGGTCCGCGATGACGCTGCATACGGACGCGGCACCCGACCCCGCCGTCTTGCGGAGTAGCGTGGGCCTTCAGGCCCACGAATCCCATCGCAAAGAAACGGGCTTCAACCCCGGGCCTGAAGGCCCATGCTCCGCGTACCTTCCCACAGGCCGGAAGCCGGGTGCCCCACCTCTCGCTTCTGAGAGGTGGGTACTCCCACCGGCAACCCGCATCCGATCCGGGCAGAAACGACTCGGAAGGTGTCCCGACCGCACCTGAATGGAGTTCAACCGGCCCGCCCACAATCCGGCTTCACCCCGCTGACGAACCGGCCCCGCAAGCACACCGCTCCGGTTTGGCAGACTTCCCACCCCAACTCGCTACAATGGAAGGAGCCCCACCCAACACCCAAAGAGGAACACCCAACACCGAAACCCAAAAATCCAAGGTCCGGAGCTAAAGTCTCCCGATGGAAGACTTTGACAAAAAGGGGGGGAGGGGGTACCCCGCATCACAGCCGCCCAGGCGTCGATGCCGTACCCTGAGGAACGACATGCTTCGATCCCTCTTCATCGCACTCTCCACCAATAAAAGCTTCCGGTCGTTCTCCGAGCGATCCTCCATCGGCCGTCAGGTCTCGCAGCGGTTTGTCGCCGGCATGACCGTGGAAGAGGCCATCGCCGCCACCGAGCGCATCAACGCCGAAGGCATCGCCGTCACCCTCGATTCCCTCGGCGAGAGCGTCACCGAGGTCGCCCAGGCCGAGGCCTCCGCCGCCATCTACCACCGCCTCCTCGACGAAATCTCCGCCAAAGACCTCAACGCCAACGTGAGCGTGAAGCTCACGCAGGTCGGCATGGACATCGGGGACGACCTGGCCGAGCGCATCGTCGGCGGCATGGTCGACCACGCCGCGCAGATCCACAGCTTCGTCCGCATCGACATGGAAGGCTCACCTTACACCGAGCGCACCATCGCCATGACCGAGCGCCTGCACGCCCGCTTTCCCGATGCCGTCGGCACGGTCATGCAGGCCTACCTCTATCGCACCGAAGCCGATATCGTCCGCCTGCTCGAGCAGGGCATCCGCATCCGCCTGTGCAAGGGAGCCTACAAGGAGCCCGCCGGGATCGCCTTCCCCTCCAAGGCCGACGTGGATGCCAACTATGTGGCCCTGATGAAGCGCTGCGCCAGCTCCGGCGTGTACTGCGGGGTGGCCACCCACGACGAAGCCATCATCGACCAGATGCGCGATTTCGTCGCGCAGAGCGGCCTCGCCAAGCGCGCCTTCGAGTTCCAGATGCTCTACGGCGTGCGCCGCGACCTGCAGCGCAAGCTCGCCAAGGAAGGCTACGGCGTCCGCGTCTACGTCCCCTTCGGCCCGGAGTGGTACCCCTACTTCATGCGCCGCCTCGCCGAGCGCCCCGCGAATGTGATCTTCCTGGCCAGGAACTTCTTCAAGAGCTGAGCGCTGTTCTCGCATAAATCCGTTTCAGTTATCCTTGGTTCGGCTGGACAACGACCACCGCAAGAAGGATTCCCATGGCAGCAGTAATGCACTATCGATGCGAGATTTGCGGGACCGAAAGCTCCAACCCGATCCACTGGTTCATGATTCAGTGCAACAGCGACGAGTTGAAGGTGCTCAAGTGGAACCAGGAAGCGGCAGCGGCTCCGGGCGCTCGCCATTATTGCGGAGAGGCCCACGCCAGTGTGTACATCAGCCGCTGGCTTGAGTCCGCGTGCACGCCCGCGCGACCGGACTTCAACCGCCCATCCGAGAACTAGTCCTTCGCCAGGACATCCGGTCTTCGCGCCTGCGCGAGCCCGTATACGGAAGAGGAGACGATCGCGGTGAGGAGCAACTCGAGGTCGTCCTGAGCAAGGACATCACCAACGGTCTTGTACCTTCCTTCGACGAAGGTATGTGAGCAGTTCCCTCGGACGATCCGTTTGCAGAATGTTTGCGCTATGCGAGATGAGCCAGCCCCAGGTCTGGTCCGGCTCTTCCTGGTCCACCGCGCGATCATCGTCGTGGCCAGCGTTCTGTTCCGGCCACAGGCTATTCACCCAGACCGGGAACTCCCTCCGATAGTCAGCCAGGTGCCCCACGGAAGCTGGCTGCTCATCGGCGAAGAGGCACTGGATGATCGTTCGCGGGTGCTTGCGATAGCTGCGGATGATGCCTTCGGCATCCGGGCGAGACATATTGACGACGATCATCAGCGTGACACCTGCAGGCACAGGGCCATTGCGGCGCACAAACTCTTCGTAGGGCGTGTTGGGTAGTGCGTTCAGGATCACCTGGTCCGTCATTCCCATCGCCTGCACCGCATGCAGGACCTCCGGGAAGTAATCCCACCCCTGGTCCACATCGAGAATGATGTGCCCCTTCGCGGCGGCAAGCTCCTCGGCGAACGTCGGCACGGAATACGCCGTGGGATGCCCCGTACCAGAGCGCAGCTTCAGCCCGGTGATCTCCGCCAGCGTGTGATCGGCAACCGCTCCAGCGCCGGTCGTGGTGCGGTCGAGCGTCTTATCGTGCATGACGACGAGTTGCCCATCGCTGGTCTTCTTCACGTCGAGTTCCACGACATCGACGCCCATCCGCTCGGCATCGAGCAAGGCACGGAGGGAGTTCTCAGGATCATCTCTCCAGTCGCCACGGTGAGCGACAACGTACACATTGCGGCTCGACCGATCGAACATCTCCTCGAGCCGCCGGTCAGGTGCGTGCTGAGCGAAAGTGCGAGTACTTCTTGCGGCGAGTAACAGCAGGCCCATCACGACGAGCTTCTTCATTGGTACGTAAGACTCCTTGCTCAGGGCACAGTAGCACGCGAAGAATCGTGAAAGGCGCTAATTCACGGCGACGTATCCGATACAAGCGGCGTGTAGCGCGTTGATGTCCCTGGCCGTGCAGAGAAAATCACGCGAAGCTAAGGCGGTACGATCGCCGGCCCTTGAGCGTGAGCACATATAGTCCCTCGTCCCTGCGAAGGGGTACGTTGGACATACCTCCTGCGATCACCCGCTGCAGCGACTGCGGTGCCGGGATGCGAACGCGACACTCGACATCGCGATCCGGACGAAGGACGCAGTTCGTCAGCCGGCCATCGCTCCAGGAGACATCAACCTCAATGCCGCCACGCCCACGCAATCCGCGCACACTCCCACTCCGCCAGCCCGTCGGCAGAGCAGGCAACAGATCGAGCACACCTTCGTGGCTCTGCAGCAGTATCTCCGCAATCGCGGCCGTGGCTCCGAAGTTGCCGTCGATCTGGAAGATCGGGTTGGCCCCGGCGGAGTAGATGTCCATCAGGTTCGGGCCGGTGCTCACCTTCATTAGCATATTCAGCGATTCGCCCGCTTTCTCGCTGTCGCGCAGCCGCGCCCAAAGGCCGATGGCCCACGCTCGGCTCCAGCCGGTGTAGGCTCCTCCGTTGGCAAGCCGCCGTTCCAAGGAGATACGCGCCGCCTTCGCCAGCGCAGGACTGGCCGAAGGCGTAATCTCCGCGCCCGGATAGAGTGGGTAAAGATGCGACATGTGCCGCTGACCGGGCATGTTCTCTTTGAAGTCGATGGACCACTCCTGCAACTGCCCAAAGGAGCCTACCTGGTAGGGAACGAGTCTCGCCCGTGCGGCTTCCAGCTGCGCCGCAAACTCGGCGTCCACCTTAAGTTCGCGCGCGCTATGAATGCAGTTGAGGAACAGCTCGCGGATCAATGCGATGTCCATCGTGCAGCCTGCGCTTGTCATCGCATCGTGACCGTCAGGCGTCTCGAAGTGGTTCTCCGTGGATACGGACGGGCAGGTGGTGAGGCGGTTCTGGCCGTCCTCGATGAGCCATGCGAGGCAGAACTCCGCGCACTCCTTCATCACCGGATACGCGCGGGCGCGCAGGAACTCCCGGTCGCCGGTGAAAGCATAGTGCTCATACAAATGTGCGCAGAGCCAGGGGCCGCTCATCGCCCAGTTCGCCCACGTTGGCGCCCCAACGCCTTCGCCCACGGGATTCGTGGCGCACCATAGGTCGATGTTGTGATGCGACACCCAGCCCGGGAGGCCGTAATGCTCGCTGGCCGTGCGCGTTCCATTCACCCGCACACGGTCGATGAGATCGAACAGCGGTAACGCGCACTCACCCAGGTTGCAGCTCTCGGCAGGCCAGTAATTCATCTGGAGGTTGATGTTGGTCGTCCAGTTCGAGCTCCAGGGCGGGGTGACCTGGCGATTCCAGATGCCCTGGAGATTCGCCGGCTGCGATCCCGGGCGTGAGCTGCTGATCAACAGGTAGCGCCCGTACTGGAAGTACAGCGCCAGCAGCGCAGGATCCGGTGTGGAGGCAAACTGCGCGAGCCGCTGATCCGTAGGCCGCGAAAGATCCTGTGGACCAAGGTCGAGCGAGACGCGGCTGAAGAGCCGGCGATAGTCCGCACGGTGCCGATCACGAAGATCTGGCAGAGCAATGGCCGCTGCTGCGGACAGGTCCTCGAGCGTCTTCTGCTGCACGCCCTCAACGGGCGTATCGGGCGTGGTCCTGAAGTCACGGAAGCCCGTGGCAGCACACAGCCGCACGATGATCGTCGTTGCGTTGCGCACAACAATGCGATTGCCCTCTTCTATAGAGTGGCCGCCCTCCTGGTCGACCTGCATGACTGCCGCAAAGTACATTCCCTGACCGGGCACGTCGGAAAGCACGACAGGTTTCTCGCTCTTTGGGTGGCCCGCCCCGGCGATATGCGCCGCAGCCTTACCACGCAGCACCAAACGATCGCCGTGCAAAGGCGTGACGGCAACCTGCAGAGGACTGTCCAGCGTGAACGAACAGTTGAGCTGATTTGGCCGGCTCGCCGAAAGGTGCAGCACCACAACGCGATCTGGAGCGGAGACAAACACCTCGCGCCGAAAGCGAACGCCGTCCGCCACATACTCCGTGACCGCTATGGCCGCGCGAAGATCCAACGACCTGCGATAGCCGTTGATCACTCCGTCATGCTCCATCTCCACACGCAGGTTGCCGAGAGGCTGATACGCCTCTGCGAACTTGCCTTGCATCTTGTGGCAGATCTTGTCAGCGAGCACATAATCCCGTTGGACGAGCACCGCCTGCCGCACCTCGGCAAGGTGGTTCTTCGCATCGGGGTTGTTGCCGTCCTGTGGAGCGCCAGACCACAGCGTGTCCGCATTCAGCTGAAGAAGTTCTTTGGCAGGGGATGCATCTTCTCCTCCGCCAAAGACCATGGCCCCCAGTACACCGTTGCCCAGGGGCAGCGCGTCAATCCATCGTTCCGCCGGCTTGTCGTACCAGAGGACGAGATCGCTCGCCACGCCTTCCGACGGCTCCCGGGCGCTGGCCAACGATGCTGCTCCAACGGTTGCGGAGGCTGTTGCGATGAAACGACGGCGGGAATACTTGCGCATGACGTAGTCTCTCCTGGCGCCAGCCCGTGGCGGGGGACACCCCGTGAGAAGTACCAGCTTCCGGCGTCTCCTCCAAAGTAATTCACGGAAACTCAACCGATACACCCCGCATCCCTTTCATGATGTTGGGCGTGGCAGGAAGGAATGAATCGGACACAACCGCGACGGGAGGTCGAGAGATCGCCAGTGGCGTCCGGTGATCCCGGCCTGACGACGTGGGATAAGGATGTGAATCGCGCTCGGTGGCGACGGCGGGGAATCATCCCTGCTTTTGCAGGTTCTGGTACAGACCAACGCCGAACTCTCTCTTCAGCTGAAACCTCCCATTCACCTGTGTCAGCCTCCCATATGCCCGCAAGTCTTTGAATTGCTGCACATTAGGGTATGTATCGGAGAAGTCGCCGTGAATTGCTTTGAATACGTCCCAACAGCCTGTTACTTCTGAGCCCGTTCCATCGGATCAGTTTGCGTATGAGCGCGCTGTGTTGAACCAGCGCTTTGACGATGAGCTTTTTGAGACGATCCGTTGCCAAAAGGGGTTGATGCCTATGTGTTCTCCATACCGCTTCTATCGGTCGCTACTCCGCGTCTCTGCGAGGGTGGCGTCTCAGGCCAGCCTCACGTCAGTGATGCTGCTCGCCTATGGGCTGCTGGCATCGTCCGCGCGTTGCCAGGTCGTCGCCAGCACGGTTCCGACCGGGGCCAGTCCGTACGCGGTGGCCGTCAATCCGGTGACGAATGCGATCTATGTCGCCAACAGCGGAGCGGGATCGGTCTCCGTGCTTGGGGGCGCAACCGGCACCGTGCTGTCGACGGTCACCGTGGGCAGCACTCCCTATGCCGTCGCGGTGAACCCCACCACCGGCAGCGTGTACGTCGCCAACCGCGGCGCCGGATCGGTCTCGGTGATCAACAGCGCAACCAATACCGTGAGCGCGACGGTTACCGTAGGCACCGAGCCATCGGCCATCGCGGTCGATAGCCTTACCAACAAGGTATACGTCGCAAATTACGGCAGCGCTTCGGTCTCGGTCATCGACGGTGCGTCGAACATGGCGAAGAGCATCACCGTCGGCAGCACCCCCGCTGCCATCGCCGTGAATCCGGTGACGGACCAGATTTATGTCGCAAACTTCGCGGGCAACACCGTCTCGGTGATCGATGGCGTCTCAGGCGCGGTGACGGCGACGGTTCCGGTGGGCAAGTCGCCCTGGGCGCTTGCAGTGAACTCCATCACCAACCAGATGTACGTTGCCGATTACGGCGACAGCACCGTTGCGGTCATCGATGGCGCGACCCACCAGGCTACGACAGTGACGGTCGGCTCCTCTCCGTATGCCCTTGCGGTGAACCCCGTCACGAATCAGGTCTATGTGGCGAATCGCGGTGGCGCTTCCGTCTCGGTTCTGGATGGCGCGAGCCGCACCGTGACGGCCACCGTCACTGCAGGCAGCGCTCCCGCGGCAGTTGCGGTGAATTCGGTAACCAACCAGATCTTCGTGGTGAATGCCACGGGGAACACCGTCACGGTGATCGCGGGAGGGGCAAACACCACAAAGACGCTTGCGGTCGGCAGTGCCCCTGCTGCCGTTGCAGTCAACCCGGTGACGAATCTCGCCTACGTGACCAATAAGACTGGCGGCACGGTTTCGGTGATCGACCCTGCGGTGAATGCGCTGTCGACGATCGTTACCGTACCTTCCACCGCCACTGCCGATCCGACCGCCATAGCTCAGAACCCAGTGACCGGCACCATCTATGTGGCCAACGAGGGCGCGAACACGGTAAGCGCTATCAACGGGACAACGCAGGCGTTGAGCACGGTGAGCCTTGGGAGTGGTAACTACACCGGCAATGCGCCGTGGCTGGCAACGGTGAACCCCGTGACCAACACAATCTATGTGGGCAATAAAGGTTCGGGCGGCGGTATCGCGGTCATCGACGGCAGCACCAACACCGTTACGACCACCATTCCTGCAGGCACCACACCCTATGGGATGGTGGTCAATCCGACGACCAACATGGTCTACGTCGCTAACTACGGCAGCAGTAACCTCACGGTGATTAACGGCGCGACGAATACCGTCGCAGCCACCGTCAAGGCAGGCACGGAGCCGGCCGCTGTCGCCGTGGACACGTTGACGAACCGGATCTACGTCGCGAACTTCGGCAGCGCGAGCGTAACCGTGGTGGATGGCTCAACCAACGCAGTGATAGGAACGATCACCGTTGGCGCCTCGCCGTGGGCGTTCGCCATCAACCAGCAGACCGGAACGGTGTACGTCGCCAATGAAGGAGGCAAGTCCGTCTCGGTCATCAACGAGGCCACGGAGACCGTGACCGCGACGATCACCGTCGGCACCGATCCCTGGGCACTGGCGGTTAGCCCCATCTCCAACACCATCTATGTCGCCGACTATGGCAGCGCAGGTGTTTCGGTGATCAACGGCGCTACGAACACCGTCACCACAACCATCACTGTAGGCAGCGAGCCTGCGGCACTGGCCATCAATCCGGTCACCAACCAGATCTACGTGGCCAACAAGGGCGGCGCCTCTGTATCGGTGATCGACGGCAACAGCAACACCGTGACGGCGACACTCTCGACCGGCACCAAGACCTCGCCCGCCTCGGTCGTCGTCGACCCCGTGACCAATCTGGTATACGTCGGCAACAGTGCCGTCAACACGGTCACGGTCATTGATCCCACCGGCTCGAAGGGCCAGCAGGTCGTGCCTATCGCGATCAGCGCTACCGGTCCGTCCAACGATCCATTGCTTGTTGCGGCTGCGAGCGCCACGCAGGGCACGCCGTACATTACTGAGAACACCGCACCCACATTCACCGCGACGGTGACGCCCGCCTATCCGGCATCGGCTGCCTACGCGAACGACACCGCGCAGAGCCCTGCCAATCCTCCGATCAGTGCGCTGTACTACAGCATCGACAATGGCCTCGGCGCATGGAGTCAGGCCACGCCGGCGGCTGGCAGCAGCCCGGCGGCATTTACCTTGCCTCTTGCCGCTCAAAGCGCGGGGATGCACTCGTTGTATCTCTACGCGGCCTACGGCAACGAAGGCGTTCCCTCCGGCATGTCCAGCGGCAGCGGGAACTCGCCGGAGCTAAGCGGTATCACGGTGGTCCCATATATGGTGTCGCGGCTCGATACCACTACTTCTCTGAAGGTGGATACGAACCCGCAGGACGTCAACCTGAATGTGACGCTGACTGCCACGGTAGCCCCAGCCCGGGGAACTGGCACGCCGGCCGGCACGGTGTTTTTCTACGACGCCATCTCCGGCACACCTGTGCTCCTGGGAACGGGGAAACTGAACGTGGTCTCCGGCAGCGATATCGCGGAGCTGCAGACCAGCTTCGCCAACGCCGGCAGCCATGGGATTACTGCCGTCTACGAGGGCGATTCGGGCTTCGGCCCAAGCACAGGAAGTCTGGCCGAGACCATCGTCGCGCCGTTGGTGGCGACGCAGGTTCTAGCCTCGGTTTCGCTCACACAGGGCCAGAGCCTTCCACCTTTCACTCCGGTCGCGGGTTCAGGAGGGATCGGCACACTGACGTACAGCGTCGCGCCAGCTCTGCCCGCTGGACTCAGCCTCTCGCCTGCCACAGGTGTGCTCAGTGGAACGCCCTCAGCCGCCAGCGTGAGCACGGCCTATACCGTGACTGTCACCGACCAGAACGGCGCGACAGCTGCTGCAAGCTTCACCTTGGCGGTAATCCAGGCGGGCAATACCAATGCGAAGATCACAGTGACGCCTTCGTCCGCAACTATCACGGACCAGCAGGCACCAACACTCGCCGTCGCGGTCAGCGGCAGCGGGGCCACGCCCACTGGCATCGTCACCCTCGTTGCGGGATCGACCTTTGTGCAGCAGCCGCTCGTAGGTGGTGTGGCCAGCTTCACAGTGCCCTCAAGCATGTTGACCGCAGGCTTGAACACCCTGACCGTGTACTACTCCGGCGATGCCACCTACGCCGCGGGCAGCAGCCAGACGACCATCACCGAATATCCTGTGGTGCTCAACGTACCGCAGATGGCTGCCATCACTCACGGCAGTAGCGGATCAGTGACGGCTACGTTGATCGCGGGCAGCTCCTACAAGGGCACCATGGATCTCACCTGTGTCCTTACGCACTCGCCGCAGTCAGCGACAGTGGTGCCCACCTGCACCGTCACCCCTGCCGCGGTGCCGCTTACGCCGGGGTCCACAGGAAGCGTTACGATCACGGTGAACGCGAATGTACCATCTCTCGTCTCGCAGGCGAAGGCGGTCGCGCCAAGTCGCTGGACGTTGGCTTACGGCTCTATGCTCGCGGCACTCACTCTGCTGCTGGCGCCGGGCAAGCGCCGCCGCGTTCCTACGCTGATGTTGCTGCTGACGATGACGCTCGGCCTGGCCGCAACCGTTGGTTGTGGGAGCGGCGTCAATGCTCCCTATCTGCCATCCGGCGGAGCTGTAACTGCAGGAACGTATACCTTCAATATCATCGGCATCGATACGGCGAACCCCGCTACCACCACCAACATGGTTACCCTCACCACGACCATTCAATGAAGATCCAATAGTGAAGCGGGGCAATCATGATCACACTCTGTGGCCTTCACATCAGCATGCAACAGGCCCGTTGCATGGAGGCCATGGGAAAACGGAAAGGGATAAGGAACGAACGATGCGTCTTGCAGCTACCTTCGGCCGTGTGGCTGTTCTCGCCGGCACACTGCTTCTCCCGGCGCTTGCGCAGGCCGCGGATAAGAGCGGTTCCCGTTGGGTCGCTAGTTGGGCATCCTCGCCCTGGACGACGAAGCTTGACCGCCCGGCGGGCAACTCCACGTTCCGCAACATCGTACACATCAGCCTTGGCGGCAGCACAATTCGCATTGCGCTGACCAACGAGTGGGGCCGCACGCCACTCGTCGTTGGAGCCGCCCATGTAGCTCTGAGCGCGGGGACGGGCAAGGTGCAGCCAGGCTCAGACCATGCGTTGACCTTTGCCGGTCAGCCCGGCGTGATGATCCCCTCCGGCTCGTACATCCTCAGCGATCCCATCGCTATGCCCGTCGCTTCGATGGCTGACCTTGCCATCAGCGTCTATCTGCCGGAGCAGGTCATCGCTGTACCGACCTGCCATCCCATGGCGATTGCAAACAACTTCATCGCCACTGGCGATGTGACGGCGCAGCCGGAACTCAGCAGCGCGCTTACCTATACGTCCAACTGTTTCGTGAAGAGCGTGGATGTGGTCGCAGCCGACGATGCGGCGACGATCGTAGCCTTCGGCGACTCCATTACCGACGGCGCGCGCTCCACGCTGGACGCCAACCGCCGCTGGCCTGACGTCCTCGCCGCGCGGCTGCAGGCAGACAAGCGAACCGCGCATCTCGCCGTGATCAACCAGGGCTTCGGCGGCAACCGCATCCTTTATGACGGATCCGGGCCCAGCGCTCTGGCGCGCTTCGATCGCGATGTGCTCGCGCAGCCGGGAGCGAAGTACGTCATCCTGCTCGAAGGCATCAACGACATCGGCCAGATGAGCCGGCCGGACTCGCCCGAGGAGCGCCTGACCGCGCAGCAGCTGATCTTTGGCTACGCGCAGCTTGTGATCCGCGCGCACCAGCACGGACTGAAGGTCTTCGGCGCGACGATTACGCCCACCGGCGGCGCACACTCCAACACACCGCAGGGAGAAGCAGTACGCCAGGCCTTCAATTCGTGGATCCGCACCGCAGGTGTGGTCGACGGAGTCATCGACTTCGACCAGGCCGTGCGCGATCCGGCCAGCCCTATCCAGATGCTGACGCCCTACGTCACCGACGACCACGTCCATCCCAGCGATAGCGGCTACAAGGTGATGGGCGAGGCCATCGACCTGAAGCTCTTCTACGGAGAGACTCCACGGTAAGCAATTCCCGGTGCACCCCCTTAGCGGCGCTTTCGAGCGCCGCATTTTTTCGGGATGGATGTTGCGTGTTCTCACTTCTCAGTGCGGAGCTGCAGCCGGCGCACCACAGTGTCCGGCACCTCGATCACTCCGAAGCGGCCAGAAGTCCGGTCATGTACAGCGATGCGGAAGAAGGACTCACCTGCAGCCGGCGCACTCACCTCGAGCTCCGCGGAGACGCCGGTCTTCATCAACCGCGCGTAGGTGGCTGAACTCAGATCGAGCTGGAAACTCTGCCCCGCGATGTTGATCAGCCTGCCCTGCGCGTCATATACATAGGTGACGAACTCGATGGCGCCGTGGCGCAGGCCATCGCTACCCACAGGCAGTGCGAAGTCCCCGCTCAGAGCCGTGCACGCAATGCGGTATCGCCGGAACGGACCCTTCATCGGATGCGCGGGGTCGGGCGTGTTCCGCGGCGCGATGGCATCCTCTGTTGCGGAAGCAGCCGGCAGCACGCTGGCCTTGAAGACGATCTCCATCGGAGCCGGAGCACCGTGCTCCATCGCCAGTTGTTCATAGCCCGGGCTGCCCGTGGTGGTGGGTGAGGGCAGCGCCAGCAGCGAGGCAGAGCTGTGGTGGCTGCCCGCGTCATCGGCGAAGTAGCCATGCCGATAGGTCAGCTTCATGCCACGCGCAGCGAGCGCTCCCGTAAGGACCACTGCGATATTCCGGTAGCGGCCATCCTGCACGGCATTCGCTGGCGCATATGAGAGCGTGTAGTAGTTCGCTCCGCTCTCCACAGCCTTGGCCACGGCGTCGGCCAGGCCGTTGGTGTTGAAGAAGGCGCGGCCACCGGTATCCTCCGCGAGCTTGTCCATCGTCATGTGCTCGGCAGCATTGTTCTCGCTGAAGCGGCTGATCTCCGCCGCTGGCCGGCCGGGATTCGTGGCAAAGCCCGCACCGCCACGCGAGGCCTCGAAGAGCGGCGTGGTCTGCAAGCCGCGCGCGTCGATCGGGTAGACAGCCACGCGCGCTCGATCCAGCAGGCTGGTGGTCTCGCGAACCTGCTGACTGAAGTCCGCCTGCGTGGCGAAGGTGTTCACGCCGGTCATGTCCCCAAAGAGGGTGATGGGGAACGAGCCGGAAAACCAGATGAGGTTCTTGCGGCCAGGAAAGTTCGCGAGGTAACGCGCGATCTGGCTGAAGGCGTCCAGCGTGTACTGGATGCGGATCTGCGTCCGAAAGCTGGCCTGCTCGGACTCGAATTGCTGTACGGCGGTCACGCTGGAGGCGATCGTGCCCATCGCGCTGAGGGTGTCGGCTGCGGAGGCCTGGTCCATATTCGAGCCCGCAGGATCGTCCAGTAGCGCGGAACCGCGCGGCGTGAGACGGTGCTCGATCGCATCCTTCAGAATGGCCGGATCAGTCGTGAACCCCTGTAGGAGGATGAGGTGCGTAGCCAGGCCGATGATCGCGATGCGGTTTTGTGGATTCGCGTGCTTCACATACTCCTGCAACTGCAGGCGCACAGAGGCCTGGTTATTCGTGGGCGTATTCAGCGTATCCAGCAGCACGACGTTCAGTGTGCCGTCTTCGGCGACAGGAGTGTAGTTGGTGAACGAACCCGGTGGCAGCGCTGGCATGGGCGGCGCCGCAGCGCTCCCTGCATTCGTCGTGTGTTCCTCGAAGCTCTTGAGTGTCTCCGGCTGGTGGTTCTCCTCAAGCCGGAAGTCGCTGGCCTTGAGCCCATGCACCGGTCTGCCCTGGCTGTCCTCCACCGTCACATCCACCAGCACCAACCTGGCGCTCGTCTTCAAGGTGAAGCGAGGGGAATCCGTGGCCTGCGGTGGAGCGGCAGGCGCACTCACCTGCTGCGCTGAAGATGGATCTGTGACAGTGCCTGCTGCAGCCAGCAGCAGCGTGGTCAACAGAGCTGGCCTCGCGTGGATCACAAGCCTGAACATGCCGATGCCTCCTCACAGGCCGGTTTCGGACCAGTCCAGCTACCCTACCGGGCCAGCAAGCCTGCTCCAACGCAATTCACGGCGACGACACAGATACAGCCCGCATCGCTCTGATAGCAAAGATCTTCCAAGCGCCATTCGGGACCGATACAAAGCCCCGGTTCATGGTCTCTTTACAAACTCATGCTTAACTGGGCAGAGTTGCTTCCCATGGATTTCACAGGTAAAGATCTCGAGACAGTTCGTTCCAGCGCGAACGGACGGCATCGGGAGCTGGTTCATCGTGTCGTCTCTTCCGCCACGTTCGCCAAGAGCAAACGGCTCTCGAGCTTCCTGTATTACATCTGTGAGCAGACCCTGAACGGTCGCCTCGACGAGGTGAATGAGCAGAGGATCGGCGAAGAAGTCTTCGGGCGGACGCGCGACTACAACTCCTCCATCGACGGCATTGTGCGCACGCAGGGCAGCCGCCTGCGTCAGCGACTCGATCGCTACTTCAGCGAAGAGGGAGCCGCGGAGCCCATCCGTATCCTGATTCCTCGCGGTGGCTATGTGCCGATCTTCGAGCCGCGCTTCGCTCCCGAAAAGCCCTCGGTCGCGGCCCCCTCGCCCATCGAACCCGAGGCCGCCGCGCAGGCCCCGGTCGCCCCCGCTGCAGCTCTGCCTGTCTCTTCCGCGTATTCTCCCCTGGCCCTATGGGCACTGCTTATCGTTGTTCTCGGGCTGGGGCTTGTGCTGTATCTGCGCCATCGCCGGTATATCGCCCAGGCCGCCACAAGTGCGGGCCCGCTCTGGAGCCAGATGTTCGTCGAAGGCCAGCGCACTTTGGTCGTTCCCGGCGACAGCGGGCTGGTGATCTGGGAGGGCCTCACCGGCCGTCGGCTCAGCCTCAACGAGTTCCTCAAGGGCGATTATCACAAGGAGCCCGCCACCGGCCCGCAGTCGGTGCAGCTCATCGCCGATGACCTCAGCAACCGCCGCTACACCACCGTCGTAGACCTCGAGGTCCTCGATTTCCTCTCCCGCATCGCGAAGTCCGACCGCAGCAGGCTGCAGCTGCGCTACGCCCGCGACCTTCGGCCCAATGACCTCAAGGAAGGCAATGTGATCCTGATCGGGGCCAACGAGGCCAACCCCTGGGTGGAGCTCTACGAGCCGGAGATGACGTTCGTCTTCTCCAAGAATCCCGCCACCAATCGATCGTCCATCGAAAACCGCGCCCCCCGGAACGGCGAGCCCTCTCGCTGGGATCTCTCCGATGGCCGCGCCTATGCTTTGGTGGACTTCCTGCCGGGTCTCACGGACCACGGCAATGCGCTGCTTATCGGCGGTACGTCGATGACAGGTACAGAGTCCGCACTAGACTTCATCTCCGACGACACCCAACTCCTCACCTTTCTCAAGCGTATCCAACGTCCCGATGGGCGGCTGCCGCACTTCCAGGTGGTGCTCGGGACCCAGGGCGTGACCGGGAGCTCTGTCCACAGCCAGATCCTGGCCTGGCGTGTGATGGACTGAAGGCGGCCTTTCCTCTAAAGGCCGGAAGCCTCCGCACATCGAGATGCAGGAATAAGTCGAAGACGTGCCAGGCAATTCCAAGCCGAATCTTCCTCGAAGGATCCCCCGCACCTTAAGCCTCCCTGCCGTAGTTGCATCGGCACGGGGCAAGTCGCCACGCGGCGACAGGCGTGGATCATCCTTCCTTCAGATATTGCAATGGAACGCACCCGAAGCTCTCAATCATGTTGGAGCAGCGCCAAGCTCCGTCCAATCCTGCAACGTTCTATTTACTGTATCGGCATTGCTCTGTGCTGTTATCTACCTGATTTTGGATAGCTTAGTGCGTGTATCGGAGAAGTCGCCGCGAATTGCATTGGAGGCCAGCAGTACGGGTGTTAGTTCTGTCCATGCTTCAACCACCCAGGCCATCGCAGCGCAGGGCGTCATGCTCTCGACAATGCGGGCCCGACAGGATTCGCAATGAGACGTCTCGTCAAGCTCGCAGTGTGGATGTTTTTTCTCATGCTGCTGCCCCACGCCAACCTGGCGCAAACCACGAGCGGCACGATCAATGGAACCGTCGTCGATCGCAGCGGCGGCGCGGTCCCCGGTGCGGCCGTGCAGCTGATCAACCAGCAGACTGGCGTCATCGTGCAGACCAAGTCGCGCGAACATGGCGAATTCGTCTTCCCGGACCTGCAGCCGGGAATCTTCACGGTGGTCGTCGATGCCCCGAGCTACAAGCAGCTTCGCAAGGTAAACCTGACGCTGGACGCGACCCAGGTGCTCTCTGCCGGCATGCTCACGCTGGATGTTGGCGAGCAGAGCCAGGCGGTCACGGTCTCCGCCGAAGTCACGCCCATCCAGCTCGGAAGCTCCGAGCGATCCGACGTGCTCGACGAGGAGCAGATCGGCAACCTGCTCACCCAGGGGCGTGACGTGATGGCTCTGCTGACCACCATGCCTGGCGTAGTGAGTGCAGGCGAAGCCAACACCCTCAGCGTGAGCACGACGCCCTACATCAATGGCGTGAACAATGAATACAACATGGCCACCGTGGACGGAGTCTCCGGCAATACCCGCGGCTACGCGGTGCTCGATACCCCGCTGAATCTCGACGCCATCAAGGAAGTTACCGTGATGGCGGCTAACTACCAAGCACAGTATGGCAAGACTGCCGGCTCCAGCATCAACCTCGTGACAAAGAACGGGACGCGCCAGTTCCACGGCTCGTTGTATTACTACAACCGCAACGAAGCCTTCAACGCGAACACCTACTTCAATAATCGCAATGGACTTCCACGCGCACGGTATCGCTACAACACCTCAGGTGTCACGATTGGCGGCCCGGTCTTCTGGCCGAAGCACTTCAACTCTGCCAAGGACAAGCTTTTCTTCTTCGTCTCCGCGGAGTATGACCCCAACCAGACACCGGAAGGCATCAAGTACTATGTCGTTCCTACGGCGTTGGAGCGCAAGGGCGACTTCTCGCAGAGTTACAACCAGACCGCAACGCCCAGCATCAGCACGCTGATCCGCATCAAGGACCCTTCGTCCTCGCAGGCCTGCGCCATCAACTCCGCCACGCCTGGGCCAGGCTGCTTTGCGAACAACCAGATTCCTACGGGCAGTATCAACCAGGCCGGCCTCGCACTGCTGAACATCTTCCCTCTGCCCAACATGACCAACCTCGCGGTATCCGCAGGGCGCTATAACTACGTGACCAACACCACCGCGGACACGCCGGTGAACCAGGAGATCTTCCGCATCGATTACTTCCCCACGCAGAAGCTGCATATGTTCTTCCGTGGCGATCTGGAGAAGGTGAACGACAACGGCTATAACTCGCCGACAGACCCCGCGACCTGGGGACTGCGTGTCAACTACCGCACATCGAATCCGAACTTCGTCTTCAACACTACCTACGCCTTCAGCCCATCGCTGCTCAATGAGCTTAACCTCGGCACGTCGGGTTGGGGCGAAGCGCAGCTCTACGACAAGAACGCTTTGACGCCGCTGCAGCAGAGCCAGAACGGCTACAACCTCGGCTCGCTATATCCCAACAACAATCCGCTGAACCTTGTGCCCAGCATGAGCTTCGGTGGCATCTCCGGTGCCGCCAGCGTCTCGTGGAACACACGCTTCCCCATTGAGGATCAGGTACGCGACTATAGCGCGACGGACAACCTCACCTGGACCGTCGGTAGGCATCTGCTCAAGGGTGGCATCGACGCACAAACCGATTCGTATCTTCAGAAGGAGAAGACCGGCATCGGTGCACTGGCCTTCTCGCGAGATACCAGTAATCCGTACGATAGTAACTACGCCTATGCCAACGCCGCGCTCGGCAACTTCGATAGCTATGCCGAGGTGATGGTGCTGCATGACTTCAAGCCGCGGACCATCACGCTCGAGTGGTACACGCAGGATCAGTGGCAGATCACCAAGCGCCTCACGCTCGACTATGGCATCCGCTACTCCTACGACATGGCGCAGCATCTGGCCTTTGGCGCAAACTTTATCCCCTCGTTGTATCAACCTGGTCAGGCGCCGATCCTATATCGCCCAACAGCCGCCAAGTCGGCCATCGATCCGACCACCGGCATCGCCACATACCCCGCAGCCTACTCCGGACTCTATGTGCCCAACACCGGCAGCCTGAGCAATGGTGCTCTCAGCGTCAACACACCGGGCTATCCGGAAGGAACGTACTACGGCAATGGCCTGCTGCTCGCACCGCGCGTGGGCTTCGCATGGGACCCTTATGGCCAACAGCGCACCGTGATTCGCGGAGGCTATGGCATCTTCTATAACGTGCGACCGCGCACGGCGCAGGCCGGCGGCATGTATGCGAACCCTCCCGCCACGTTCAAGCCGCAGCAATACTATGGCAGTCTGAATACCTTCAAGGACGCTACTGGCCTACTCGGCCCCTCGAGTGTCGGCTGGGCTCTGCCCCTGCATCCAGCCGAAGTCTCGACGGAGAACCTGAGCGTCGGCCTCCAGCAGATGATGGCGCATGGTGTCGTGCTCGACGCCGCGTATGTGGGCACTCTGGGCCGTCATGTCTCGGACTTCCGCAACATCAACGAGGTTCCGTACGGCGCCGAGTTCGCACTGCAGAACCAGAACCCTGCGGGCGGCGTGCTCCCCGATAACTTCTTCCGCCCCTATCCTGGCTACGCCACCATCAACCTGCAGAGCTTCGATCTCACGTCAAACTACAACGCGATGCAGGTGAAGGTGACACGCCGCTTCTCCCACAACCTCGGCTTCGGTCTCGCATACACATGGTCCAAGGCCATGGATTACTCCGACGCATTGAACGGGACGGTCGCGGTCTACCAGAACCTCCGCCAGTGGAACTATGGCCCTGCCGGCTGGGACCGCCGCAATAACCTGACGGTGAACTACATCTGGAGCCTGCCGAAAGGCAGCCGCATATGGAGTAACAGGGTAACTCGCGGCGTGCTGGACAACTGGCAGATCTCTGGAATCGATTCCTATATCAGCGGCAATCCCGGCTCCTTCAGCCTCTCGGTTAGCAACGGGGCAAATATCACGGGCGGCGGCGATGGCGCTCGCGTTATGGTTACTGGGAACCCAATGCAGAACGCACCTCACAAGTTCGACCAATGGTTCAATACCAGTGTCGTCCAGGTTCCGCTCGCTGGGCAGGCTGCCACGGCCACCACTCCAGCGGTGCAAGGGCAGCGCGGCAATGCTCCGAAGGTGAACTTCTATAACCCCGGCTATGGCAACTTCAATACGGCGCTGTTCAAGAACTTTCCTCTCAAGGGACGTTCCATGATCCAGTTCCGGCTGGAAAGCTATAACACGTTCAATCATTCGGAGTTCAACGGCGTGGATAGCGCGGCTGTCTTCGCCAACGCCAGCTCCTCCACCACGCCGGAGACCTCCGCAGGTTTTGGCCAGATGGATAGTACCGCGCAGCCGCGCTATCTTCAGCTTGCGCTTCGGATCAACTACTAACCATCGGGAAGGGCCTAACGAGAGTGGAAGACAACCTGACCAGACGAAGTTTCGGCAAGCTGCTGGTTCCCGTAAGCAGTGCGGTCCTTGCGGGCGCAACTACACCGGGTCTCCTTGCGCAGACGCCGGCGTCGGATGCGAGTAGCAGCGGCGCGGGCATCTACAACGTGCGTGCGAACGGAGCCAAGGGCGACGGGAGAACACTGGATACCGCCGCAGTGCAAGGCGCGATCGATACCTGCTACGCGGACGGCGGCGGCATAGTGCTGATCCCCGCAGGTAAGTTTGTCATCGGGACGATAGAGCTGAAGAGCAACGTGACTCTGCACATCGCAGCTGCGGGTGAGCTGCTTGGCAGTGCGGAAGGGAAACACTATCGCGCGGTCGACCGGATTCCCCTGCACGGCGACACCACGCTCGAAGACGGAAACTGGGCGCTGCTCTTCGCTGTCGGCGCGAAGAACATTGCTATCGAGGGCCCCGGCACGATCGACGGTCAGGGCGCATCGTTTCGCAGCGAGCACGGAAGACCCGCGCCCAGCAGCCTCGACGGCAACAACCGCCCGTATCACATCCTTCTCCATCAGTGCGAAGGCGTCTCTCTCCGCAATATCTCGCTGCTCGATTCGGCGTATCACAGCGTTCGCATCATCCAGAGCAGCCGCATCTCGATCGACCACGTCTACATACATAACCGGGTCAACGGCAATAACGACGGCTTTCATTTCATCAGCGCTCAGCATGTTGCTTTGAGCAACTGCACCGTAAAATCACAGGACGATGCCTGTGCGATGTTTGGCTCCTGCCAGTACATCACCATTACCAACTGCTCGTTCAGTACGCGGTGGTCGGTGTTCCGCTTTGGTGGTGGCGACGTGCGTAACATTGCGATCTCCAACTGCCTGCTTTACGAGGTCGATGGTTGCCCCATCAAGTTCCAGGGCAATCCCGGGGACCACTTCGAGAACATCTCCTTCTCAGACCTTCTGCTGGACCGTGTCACCGGACCCATCAGCATCAGTATCGGCGCGAATGACGACGCAGCGAAGGGGCAGCCTCCTGTAGCTCGAAGGATCTCGTTCAGCAATCTGCAGGGAACGATCATCGCGCGCCCCCCAGAGAAACTACCCGAGTCTGATCTTGGCGTAGGCGCGCGTGCTGGCGAGCGTAACTCCTGCATCGTGCTGAATGCGGTTCGTGGGGCCGTAATCGAGGACATCTGCTTCGATAACGTGCACCTTATTTTCAGCGGAGGAGGCACGGCGGAGGATGCCGCGATCCGCAACGTTCCTCTCGTCTCCGGCGAATACTTCAAGCTCGGAACACTGCCTGCCTATGCGCTGTATGCACGAAACGTGCACGGCCTCACGCTGCAGAACGTTCGCTTCCAGGTGGAGCACACTGATCTTCGACCGGCCATTGTTCTTGATGGCGTGGAGGATGTCGCTGCCAATGCACTGAGCATGCACGCCAATGCGCAGGCAGAAGCCGTAGTGCGCTGCACTGCATCCCGCCAGATCCTGCTCAGTGCGGTCCGGGTGCTCATGCCGGCAAACGCTTTCCTTGCACTGGAGGGGCCTGCAAATGCGGGGATCATCGTCGAGGGAGGCGACTTATCGAAGGTCGCGAACATGGCGGTATATCGCGATGGTGCAGTGGAGGCAAGCGTCACGTCGAGAAACGCACGGTGATCATACATCGCCCGTAGGACGCGCGTCCGTCATCACTTGGACCGGCGGTAAATTGCCAGGCGCTGCTTCAGGCGGAGGAGCTACTCGGGCTCTCGCATTTGCGCGAGAGGGATCGCCCCGCGGCCTCAGAACACCGCGCCCGGTGACGAAGGAACGTGACCTCACTATTGCGTAGTACGGACACGCCCCGTCCTGGAGACGGGGCGTGTTTGATGCTCTCCCTCGCAAAACGCTTTGTTTCCTAGAACGTTAGCTTGAGTGCAAGCTGCACGAGGCGAGGGTTGTTCACCGTGGAGTTGACCGCGCCGAAGGGAGAGTTCGTAGGGATCTTAGCGTCAGACGTTGTGCTACTAGCCGCGACTCCAGCACCTGCGTTAATGTCGTTGACTGGCATACCATACTGCGGGTGATTGAAGAGGTTGAAGAACTCTGCGCGGAAATTCAGGCCGATGTGCCTTGGAAGAGTGAACTGTTTGATCAGCGAGAAGTCGGTGTTCCAGAAGTCCGGACCGACAACCGGAACGCGTGAGGCGTTCCCCAGCTGCCCCTCGGCGGGAGCCTCAAAGCAGGCTGGGTTGAGCCACTGGTGAGCGCCGTGGTTTGCGGCGTACACGTTGCAACCAGCGACCTGGTCTGGACGGTTCCAGTTATAGCTGTTACCGCCGGTATTGAAGGAGACGCCGGATTGATTGTTGCTATCGATCAGGGGAACAGGGAATCCCGATGAGGCTCTTTCGATCAGCGTCACCTGCCAACCGCCCACTAGGCTATTGGTGACGCCATTCCAGTCGGCGCCGAACTGCTTGCCATGGCCAAAGGGAAGGTCGTAGATCACACTGGCGACAAAGCTGTTGTCGAGATTGATCTGCGATAACGAACGGTCCAGGCTCTGCCAGTTCGGAAGAGGAAAGTATGGCGCGCTAAGCTCGGAACCTAGGCCGTCGCTCAGACCGTCGTCATAGGTCTTCGAGTAGGTATAGGCGATCAGGGCGTACAGGCCATGCTTCGGCGTCTTGGTCTCCGCCTTGATCTGCAGCGAGTTATAGCTGGTCGTGCCGAGATCGCCGGCCTCCAAAATCGTGCTGCCGGTCCCGTAGTTCGGCGTATACGGAGCAGCGCCGACACAGCCAATGTGGTTTGAGGTGGCCGAGGCGCATCCCGAAGGACCCGCGGTGTTGATGTCATTACCCAGCATCAGGATGTGGGTTCCATGGGCACCGGCATAGCCTCCCGTCAGCACCAGGCTGCCGAACAATTGGCGCTCGATGTCTACGCTGTACTGCTGGACGCGGCCTAACTTGAGATCCGTGGGCTCATAGGTAAACGCGCCCTGGTAGTTCGCAAGCGTGGACGGTGTAGGAAGGAGCGCAAAGCCGGCGGAGAGGCTGGGAGCGCTGAAGTTGTCGGACTCGCCCAGGAACGGCGGGTTCTGCCATAGGCCTTGGGCGCCTTGGCTCCATGCGGAATCGTGATACAGCGCGTAGCCTCCGCGAAGCACGGTCTTGTCGCTGCCAAACACCTTCCAGGCGGCGCCCACGCGAGGTTCGAGCGCTGTCCAGTCCATGTTGATGCCGGCCGACGCGCCTACACCATTTTGATTGGCGATGAGCAGCGAGCCACCGGTGGACGAAGGAACATAGTCGGCCATCTTGCCATGCGCTTCTGTGATCGGAGTCGTCATGTCATAGGCGAGGCTTAGGTTCAGCGTGAGGGAGGGAGAGACTCTCCAATCATCCGAGATAAAAGGACGCCAAATCTTCCAACGGCGGCCTGTGACAGCACCGTCATACGTCTGGTCGTGAATGGCTCCGCCGCTCGTAAGGCCGAGCAGGAAGTCGGCCTCCACATTGCCAGCTGCCGTACAATTCCCGGGGGCCGGAGGAGTACAGGCGCCGCTGCCTGCAGTAGAGTTGCCGAAAAGGCCCTCAAGCCAGAAACCGTCCGCGAAGGCTTCCGAGCCCACATTCATCTGATTGGCTCGAAGATCGAGGCCCATTCTCAACTCATGCTTACGCAGGATGAGATCGAACACGTCCTTGAAGGAGAAGATATCGGTTCCACCTTGAAAGGGTGAGTAACCGCGATCACCCAGAGCCCAATACCCCCCGTTCTCGAAATCTGTTGAGACCAAGCCGCAGCTATAAGCGCCGGTAGCGCAGGTGGTTCCGGCGCCGCCGCCGCACCCAAGATTGGCGCCGGGAATGCCGAGTTTCGCCGAGGCGCAAGTTCCCGTGCCCTGCGACAGGATGTAGTCGAAGATGCGGTTGTAGCCAAAGCTGGCCTGGTTCAGCATCTTCGGCGAGAACACATGCGTTTCGCTTAGCGCGACGTTCCGTGCATGGTTCGCAATCCGCTGATTGCTGCCGAACGCACCGGCTTCCGCAAACGATCCAATTCCACCACCACCGGGGACATACGAAGTCGCCTGATCGTAGCTGAAGCGGGCGAAGGCTGTGTCTTTGCTGGAGAACGTCTGATCCACGCGCGCGTCGAACTTGGTTTCGTTCAGGCTACGCACGGGCGAGTTCACGAAGTTATAGTTTCCGCCGGGATTGTTCGCGTTCGGCGTCGGATACAGGTTGATCATTGCCTGCCCAATGCTGTTGAACAGGTTGGATGGAATTTTATCGCAAGGTATCCCGGCGCCCTGGACACCGCCAGGACCTGCTGGGAGGGGGGTCCCAGCGGCGTTGCATTGGAACGCAGTACCTGTGTTGGGGTTAATGATGGCGCGGCCTGAGGGAAGGGGCGTACCGAATGGGTCATCCGTGAAATCGCCGTTGCGCATCGCCAGCGAAGGTACCAGGCCTGTAAAGGTCTGGCCCTGGCGCTGATATTTCTGTTCGGCGTCGACGAAAAAGAAGGTCTTGTCTTTGACGATGGGGCCGCCGATCGCACCGCCGAACTGGTTCAGGTTGAACTTAGTCGGCGTCTGGGAAAAGTAATTCCGCGCATCCAGCTTGGTGTTGCGCACAAACTCGAAGAGCGAGCCATGAAAATCGTTCGTACCGGATTTCGTGGTGACCAGCACGGTCGGACCCGCTCGTGTACCGTACTCAGCCGAGTAGGTGTACGTCAGAACCTTGAACTCCTGGATGTCGTCGATCGAGGAGAAGATGCCGATTCCGCCTCCGGTGAGTTCGTTATTGTCCACGCCGTCCAGCAGCCAGTCCGTGCTGTTGGGGCGTGACCCGCCGACAGAAAGCGAGAAAGAACCACGTGCCGCCACTTCGCTGTCCGCGCCGGAGGTGAAGAAGCTATTCGGGTTCGTCTCTGCCGTAGCGCCTGCGGTGAGCGTCGCCAGCTGAACAAAATCGCGGCCATTCAACGGCAGTTGCGATACCTGCTGCGCCGTGACGACCTGGCCAAGAGAAGAAGTGCTCGTCTCGACGGCGACTGCGTCCCCGGTGACGATCACTGTCGTGTCAACGGTCGCGGGCACGAGCGAAAAATCGAGCTCCCGAGCTTCCTGCACCTGGAGCACCAGGTCCTTCGAGGCAGCGCTTCGGAACCCCGGCGCATCCACGCGTACGGTATAGGTCGCGGCCGGCAGAAGTGGGATCAGGTAATGTCCTGCGCTGTCCGTCTTGGTCGCGCGCGTGAGGCCCGTAGCCTCGGAGACCACGGTGACGTCAGCCCCGGGGAGGCTCGATCCGGATTTGTCGAGGACATTCCCGGAGAAGCTTCCAGCAGCCTGGCCATAGGCCGATGAAGAGCTCATCATCGCGATGAGGGAGAGCATAAGAAAAAGAAATGCTTTATGGAGTTTTGTGCCGGTAGCGGCTACTGCCAAATGGGTACACTCCGCCGAAGACTTCATCTGCTTCATGGTCTAACCCCCTAGGGCTGGTTGAGGTGGATTGACTGCGCTGTCGTGAAGGCTTGACTGTACGAAGTAGTCCACCGGAAGTCAACCGCGCTTGCGGGCGAAAATCATAGCTGCGGTGATACGAGGGCCCTCGGGATCGACAGCTTCCGATTATGTTTTACGGTGTCGTTCAGGCCACCTCCGCTATGGATTGAATCTTGTTTCCACAACAGTCGCACCGACGCGGCGGCCTCGTTTGAAACGATCCACCAAGCGTTCCAGATCAATCGCGGACGCACACGCTCCCCGGACAACGGACTGGGAACGCAGCCCCATCCTCGATAGGACCGCAGGGTCAGGACCGGAACTTTTGGCGGCACTTGCCGCCGAATGCTACCAACGTCTGCAGTGGGCGAAGTGCTGCCCTGGCGAATCAGCCCGACCTGACGTGTTCGTCTTCAAGAGGTTGATCTCCCCAGTTTCTCTGAAAGCAAATGCCAGTCCTCGTGCTGGCGTATTGCTTTGCAGAGGACTATCCCGCTACTGCACGGTAAGTGCAATGTTGACGGACTGGCTGGCGCCAGAGGGTGTGGTCGCCGTCACTTGAACTGCATAGGTTCCGGCGGGCGATTTCGCCGAGCCTGAACCCGAGGACCCGGAGCCCGAACCGGCACAGCCGGTGAACAGGGACGCTACACCGCACATCAGCAGGAGCGTGGAAAGCGAACGCAGCGCGCCGCGCAGCCGCCGGTTGCGACCCGAGAGGCCAAGCAGTAGGAATCCGGGCAGCCCGAGAACTGCGGCCCATCTGATCGCGCTCGGCTGCGCGCCAGGCAGACCAGGAATCCGAAGACTCGCGAGGCCACCTGTACCGATGGTGAGCGTGGTGGCGCCGCTGCCGGAAGTGCCGGAGAAGGACAGCGAGGCTGGTTGAAAGGTGCAGGTGGCCTGCTGCGGAAGCCCGGCGCACGCGAGTTGCACGGTTCCGGTATAGCCGGTCGGAACACCGAGCGTGAGGTTATCAGTCACGGTACCGGCAGTAGAGACGACGAGCGCGTTGCTTGCTGACGTCATCGCGAGCGCGGGCGTGGCGGTGGAGGACGACGGAAGAAAGTTCCCGTCCCCACCGTACTGCGCGCTCAAGCTGACGCTGCCGGTCGGGAACGAGCTGACGGTGTAGGAGGCCACACCGTTGTTGAGAGTTCCTGGACCGAGCAGGGTCTGGCCAGCGTAGAAGCTGACCGTGCCGCTGGGTGTACCACTCGTCGCGGACGCGACCGTCGCGGTGAAGGTCAGGTTCTGATTCGAGAGTGCCAACGCTGTGCTGCTGGCGGCCTGCGCAATCGAGAGCGCAACGGTGGCCGTGGTGGTCGCGTAGTTAACGCCATCGGTCGGCGTGAAAGAGACCGACAGCGTCTGCGGGCCAGCACCAAGGATAGTTCCGGCGGCCGGGGTGTAGGTGAAGGTGCCCGGGACTGACGAGGTCGCGTTGAGCTGCGTTGAGCTGAGCGGGGTGCCGTAGGTGATCCCAGCGGGCTTCGCCCAGGAGATCACCGGTGTCGCCTTGACGACTCCGACCTGCGCCGTACCCGTGGCCGAGGTGTACGTGGAGGCCCCGGTGGTGTCGGGAGTGTACGTGACGGAGAGAGGGTCAGAGCCCAAAGCCAGCGAGCCGGACGGGATGGAGATGGTGGCGGCTCCGGAGCTCAGGGCGACAGACGCGGAGGTGAAGCTTCCTGCAGTCAGTGTGACGGTTCCGGTAGGCACGCCGGCGCTGGTGGGGTCCGTGACGGAGATGTTCGCGGTCACGGGCGTAGTGGTAGTGATGGAGGAGGCCGCGATCCCGACAGTGACGACCGGCGTGACGAGGGTGACGGTGATGGTGGCGCTGCCTGTGGCTGCGGTATAGAACTGGGAGCTCGCAACGTCAGGCTGATAGCTGGCTGAGAGCGGGGCCGAGCCGCTGGAGAACGATCCCTTCGGAATGGTGAGTGTGGCGGCGCCGGCGCTGAGGGCGACGGTCGCCGAGGTAAAGGAGCCGCCGGTTAGTGTCACGGTTCCGGTAGGTGTGGGATTGTAGGGTCCAGCGCTGACGGCGATGGTTACCGAGAGGGACTGGGTGACATTGACGCTCGAGGTGGCCGGCATGACGGTGACCGTTGGCGCACCAGGCTCGGCCGTGAGGTTGGTGGTCGCGGAGGAACTCGCCACGAAGCTGGTGTCGCCTGGATAGCTGGCCTTCACCGCGTGCTGGCCCATGCCATCCGGGGAGACGTTGGAGGCGGTCGCCGTGGCGGTCTGCGACAACTTCGAGATACCGATATTGAGATAGGCGGAGTAGTTGACGGAAGCGGCGACATCCGGGATGCCGTCCCCGTTCCAATCGCCAATGGCGATGGGACCTCCGCCGATGTTTGCGAGCGTAAGCCCAAACGCCGTGAAGGTGCCATCGCCATTGCCCAGCAGGGTGCTGGTGTTGGAGATGATGTCCGGCTTGCCGTCGAGGTTGATGTCGGTGACGACCGCTGACGTGGGGCTGCCGGTGAACGACGGCGCGGCGCCCAGGGTGAAGGTCCCATCTCCGTTGCCAAGCAGCACAGCCGGCGACCCATAGGAGAGGAACACAACGACATCCGGCTTTCCATCGCGGTTGAAGTCGCCGACCGCGAGCGAGGTAGGATAGGCCGTGCCCAAGGCCTGCGAGGGAACTGCCGTGAAGGAACCATCTCCGTTCCCGAGCAGGACCGTGGCCTGGGAGGTGGAATAGTTGGTGCCGGCTGTCAACAGGTCCGGAATGCCGTCGCCGTTGAAATCTGCCTGCATCAAGGAGGACACTCCCGAGACCGAAGGGCTGTATTGGCCCGGCGTGAATGTGCCGTCTCCGTTGCCGAGCAGAAGAGTGATGACCCCGCTGTTTGTATTCAGCACAGCGATATCGAGCAGGCCATCCCCGTTGAAATCCGCGACGGTCATCGCTCCTGGCCCTCCCGCCGTAGGAGCGATGCTGCTGGAGGCCGTGAAGGTGCCGTCGCCATTGCCGAGGTAGATCAGCACCTGGTTCAGGTTCGGAGCAGACACGGCAATGTCGATGTGGCCGTCGCGATTGAAGTCGCCCAGCGCGATGCTGCCGGGAGTGGTACCAATCGCTATCGTCTGCGGTGCGGCAAAGGTACCGTCTCCCCTGGCGAGGAGGATGAGCAACGAGTTGGTTTGCGAACCGAGCGCAACGAGGTCGGAAATGCCATCGCCGTTCAGGTCCGCTCCGACGACACCATAGGTATAGCTGTCGCCGGAGGGAGTCTGGCCCACGGTTTGCGTCAAGGCGGAAGAGCCGGCCTTGAGCGGGGACGCCGCGAGGACGCCGTTGGCGTTCGTTGTGTCCACAAAGGAGATGTTGCCCGTGGGAGCGACGTCGCCCTGCCCGGTGACAGTTGCGGTCAGGGTGTAGTTGCCGGCAGGGCCGCTCTGCGCGATGGTCGTGGTGCTGGGCAGGGTAGCTGACACGGTAAGTGGAGCAGCTGCAGAGGTGCTGGCTGCGATGCCGGAGATGCCGGCAAAGCTGGCGACATAAGAATGCACGCCAATCCCCGGTACGAAGGCAATGGCTCCGGAGCCGTTGCTGGCGATCTGCACCACGGCGCGATTGTGGGCGGCATCGCAGAAGGAAGCGGCGGCGTCACACAGGTACGCCTGGCCGGCGGACAACGCATTCGAGCCCGACGAGACGTTGATAGCAGCGGTGATTTTCGATCCTGCCGCTACGGTCGAGACGGGATTGCCTGCTGAGGAGAGCGACAGTGTGGTGGCGCTGCCGGCCTGGGCTGAGAGTACATTGACCTGCACCGTAGAGCTGGCGGTAAGCGTACCGGAGGTTCCCGTGATGGTGACCGTCGCGGATCCAGGTGCTGCCGCGCTACCGGCCGTAAAGGTCAGGACGCTCGACGTGGTTGCGGTAGCAGGAGCGAACGAAGCGGTGACGCCTGCGGGAACACCTGTCGCGGTGAGGCTGACGTTTCCGGAGAAGCCGTTAATGGGTGCGACCACAACTGCCGTCCTGCTGGAGGAGCCCGCAGGGAGTTCCACTTCTCCGGGCGCGGCTGTGAGCGTGAAGCTGCCTCCATTGACCACAAGCTGGAATGACAATGTCTGGGTGATGTTGCCTGACGTACCCGTGATCGTCAGCGGGTACGTGCCGGGAGCTGCAGAGGCGCTGGCGGCAAAGGTGAGCACGCTGCTCGTGGTCGTCGAAGCAGGAGAGAAGGTTCCGGTCACTCCCGAAGGAAGTCCGGAGACGCTCATCGCGACGCTGCCGGTGAAGCCGTTCTGCGGGGACACGGAGACAGTCGTGGTCGCAGAGCTGCCTTGATTCACGGAAGCGCTGTAGCTCCCATAGAGGCTGAACGTAGGCGCGACGACATCGAGAGTGATGGGGTAGGTCGCGGTCAGGGACCCTGAGGTCCCGGTCAAGGTGAAGGCGTACGGCCCCGGCGCCACCCCGGCCGCGACGGTGAAGACAATCGGGCTGTAATAGGTAGTGGGATTGGTCCCGAATGTTGCCGTGACTCCGGCCGGGAGGCCAGCCATGGAGAGCGTTACCGGTCCGGTGAAACCAAATAAGTCGTTGACGTAAGCGGACGAGGTCAGCGTGGAGCCCTGGCCAATGGTGGGGTAATAGGGTCCATTGAGCGTAAAGCCTGCAGCGCCTACGGTGACAGAAGCCGTGGTGCTAGCGCTGAGCGAACCAGAGGTTCCGGTGATCGTGACCGGATAGACTCCGGGCGCAAGCGAGCTGCTGGCAGTGAGGTTCAGCTGGCTGGAGAAAGTTGTCGGGTTGGGCACAAACGAAGCCGTGAGACCGGAGGGAAGTCCCGAAACCGAGAGATTTACGACACCACTGAAGCCGTTCTGCCCGTAAACGTAGACATTCGTCGAGGTGGATGTGCCGGGCCCGAGGCTGGGGTACCCAGTGCTCAGAGTGAACGATGGCGGGGCAACCGTGAACTGGAGCGTTGCGGTCTGCGATAGCGCGCCCGAGGTGCCGGTGATGGTAAGCCCGTAGTACCCGCTGACGGCTGTCGGGGTCGCCGTCAGTGTCAGGACAGTGCTGCCTGTCGTTGGATTTGGCGAGAACGACGCAGTGACGCCTGCCGGCAGGCCAGAGACCGAAAGGGCGACGCTGCCGCTGAAGCCGTACTGCGGATAGATCGCAACCGGCGTGGTCTGCGAAGTCCCGGGATTCAGGGTCAAGGAGTAGTTATCGGAGATGCTGAAGGTGGGCGCGGGCACCGTGAGGGGGACGGTGACGGTCTGCGTCTGGCTGCCGGAGGTTCCGGTGACCGTGAGGTTGTATTGGCCGGGCGTGGTCGTGCTGCCGACCGTGAGATTGAGTGCCGTGGAGGAAGTTGAGGTTGCCGGCGAGAACGATCCGGTGACACCGCTGGGCAGTCCGGAGACAGAGAAGTTCACATTCCCGTTGAAGCCGTACTCGTCGTTCACATAGATGTACGCTGTGCCGCTGGTGCCCGGCGGAATGGCAGAGACGTAGTAGTTGCTGAGGGTGAACGTCGGCACCAGGATATTGAGGGTGGCCGTGGTGGTGACGGTTTGACCACCCGACGTGCCGGTGATGGTCAGCGGATATTGTCCTGCAGCTACGGTTTTGCTGGCGCTGAGGTAGAGCGTCGTTGAGGACGTGGATGGATTGGGTGCCCATACGGCGGTGACTCCGCGGGGCAGCCCCGAGACGGAAAACGCAACCGATCCTTGAAAGCCGTACTGCCCCTCCACAGTGACAGAGAGCGTGCCCGAAGTGCCCTGACCAAGATTGAGGGGGGAGTACGTGTAGAGAGTAAAGGTCGGTTGAACGACGTTGAGCGTGATGTTCGCAGAGGACGTGAGGGTGCCCGAAACCCCGGTGATCGTAATGGGGGTGGCGCCGACCAAGGCTGTGCTGCTGACGTTGAAGGTCGCGGTGACAAAGGACCCGGTCGGAGCGGGATTGGGAGAGAAGTTAGCCGTGACACCGGCCGGGAGGTTCGACGCGGACAACGTGACGTTGCCGGTGAACCCGTACTGCGAAAGGACCTCGACGTACGCCGAGCCTGAGCTACCCTGTCCCGCGGTGACTGCGGTTTCCAGGGGATCGATATTGAAGCTGGGCGCCTGAACGATGACTCCCATGGTGGTGGTGGCGGAAAGCGATCCAGAGGTACCGGTGATGGTCAGAACGCTGTTGCCACCCGTGGCGTTCGAGGCCGCCGTCAAGGTCAACGTGCTTGTCCCGCTGGTAGACGAAGGGGAGAACGAAGCGGTCACTCCCGTGGGCAGACCCGAGATGGAGAGCGCTACGGTTCCGGTGAAGCCGTACAGCGGCTGCACGGCGACGGTGGTGGTTCCTGAGTGACCGGGCTGCAGAGACACCGTGGCAGGCGAAGCTCCCAGACCAAAGCTCGCCGAGTGGATGACAAGTGTGAAGTTGACGGACTGAGTGAGAGCCCCGGAGGTGCCTGTCACAACGACGGGGACTGTCTGCTGCGAGACGGAGCTACCGACCGAAAACGTGAGAACGTCGGAGCCGGTGGCCGGATTGGTTGCGAAGGCCGCCGTGACGCCAGTGGGAAGTGTGGAGGTGACGGCGAGGCTGACGTTGCCGTTGAAACCGCCGGCATCGACGATCTTGATGGTGGTGGATCCGGTTCCGCCGGGGTTGGCGGCAGCGGCCGATTGGGAGCTCACGAGCCAGAACCCGGGGACCTGCGGACCTGCGAGATCGTTGATGAGGCTCTGTCCGTTCGCGCTGCCCCAGCCCGTGGTGAGGTCATACCCGGCGACGGCGCTGAACCAGGTGGGTTGATTCGACGTCTGGTTGTTTCCGCTGGTGATATCGTGCAGATCGTTCGCGGCGTTCGCTCCCTGCGCGATCTGGTAAAGCGGCAGGTTGAGGAAGCCTATGCCACCCGTTGTTGCGGAGCCATTTTCAACGGCCTGTTGATTGACAAGCGCCATGAAGGCCGCCCACCGCGGGGCAGCGAAGCTGGTGCCCGCCCAATCCCCGGCACATACGCCACCCTCACAGGAATAGTTATCGAAGTCGCCTTCCATGGCGACGTCAGGTTCGTTGCGGAGGGTGGTGGAGCCGCCATTGGCAGAGTTCGCGAGGCCTGTCTGCCAAGAAGGCAACGGAATGCTATCCGGGCTGATGCCGCCGCCGCTGCCTGCTCCGCCGGAGTTCCACACCGTCTCCGAGACCCACGAACTGCCGGGGCCGGCAGTCGCGAGGTGTGTACCGCCCACGGTCGTGACGTAGTCATCCTCCGCGGGGAAGAAGAATGGGTTGATCGCGGCGTCGAATGCGCCGGAGTCGCCGGAGGAGGCGAAGAAGCTTTGTCCCTGGGCCGCCATCTCCTGAAAGAAGACATCGGCAGCGGTGGGGTCTGCCGGCCGCCATCCCCAGGAGCAGCTCAGCTGCTTCGCGACGTTCTCTGAGACCATCGCGTTGAGGACGCTCGCGTCGTCCAGACCGGAGGTTGCGTTCCCAATGTAGACCCGCACCTGGCTGAGGTTGGGCGCCATGCCGATGGCCTGGACGATATCCAGGACCTGCTCGCCGTCTCCGTACTGGTCTGTCCCCACACTGGCGCCATCGAGGGCCACGTTATTGATGGGGACGTTGTTGGTCTGTCCGGAGTTGGTGAATGTGAGAGCGACGTCGGAGGGATCGTAGCCACCGAACTCCAGCAACCCGACGGCCTGCCCGGTGCCGTCCAGAACTGTGCCGCCGTAATAAGCGGCTCGCATGTCGCTGCCGAGATAGGATCCTCCGGGGCCGGAGCCATTGACGGCGACGGCGGCCTGCTGGACCGCCATCGCACGGAGCGAGAAAGGCTTCGGGATCGAATAGTTATCCATGCCCGAGATATGGGAGACGGGCACGCTGAGACGAAGGGAAGGCTCACGATCCGGAGAGAAGAACCTGCGGTTTTCCGTCGGGTGCTGGTACACCGTCATCTGCACGTTGAAAGCCGCGTTCACCGCTGCGACGGAACCGCTGACGGGCACTACAAGCCGGTTCCCGGGCGCTGTACCCACCGTGAGCCCTTGCGTCTGAGCGTAGGCTGCGACGGCGTTGTAGTCATCCTCAGAGGGGCCAAACTGTTGCGTGAACTGCGCAACAGAGAGGAAGTGCCGGTAATCCGGGCTCGTGGGATCGTACAAACGCTGGAGCAGGGCGCTGAGCGCCGCCTGGTTGCGTAATGGGAGCACGATGGAGAGATGCAGCTGCTCGTCGTCGGCCATCGGCGCTACGTAGGCCGCGGTGTGATCGAGCACCTGAGGCCGCACGTGCGAAGAAGGCACGCGCATGGGTTGTTGCTGCGCCCGCGCGGCAGGGCCAAACAGGACTCCGATAGCGAAGATCAGGAGCGAAAACGCCGCGCGGCGCGGCGCGGCGGTGGAGGCGATGGAACGACGGGGCGAAGAATCATCCCAAAGTGCTCTGCGGCGCAAATTCATGGACGAACACCACCCCAGACGGCCGCCTCGGGCAACCGCCTACAACAATCCCAGGAGTTTTCGCAGAGACGTGGCGGAGGTTGTACTCACCGTGCGGCCTGCTACACTTGCGTGCGTTTTGCGGAGTCTACCACGACGTTCTTGCTGCTGTATGTGAGGCGGGTTGAACGGGCACCATCCCCGGGGAGGGAGGGAAGCGACTATTCGAAGCCGACCAGCGAAGCGGAAGACGGAGTGCGAACCTTCGTTCACCGATCCGAAGTCGAGTCGTTCGAGGCATTACCCAGGACCGGTCGCCCGCCCAAGAAGTCCGCGAAGAAGAAGAGCATCAAGAAGGCCTCGAAGTAGCAAAGTTGCAGGTTGTCCAGCAACTTCGTGAACCCGCTGAATTTCTCGGATATCATCATGTCGGACTCTGGGCCTCCCGGCCACTGCGATTTGCGAAAAGTGCTAATTTGATCGCATGCTTTCCGAGCTTCTCTTCGAGATCATCCAGCATTGGTTTCTCGCGGCACTTGGTTGTCTGTTGACGCTTTGGTTCGGAGTGCGAGTCTACAGAATCGTTCGGAACCCGGAGGGCGTGAAGATTATGCTCGCGGTCATTACGGCTGCGTCAGCATTGAGTGTGGCAGCATTTTTCGGAAGCCTTCACTATGCGAAGGTTGCGCGAATTGGAAGCAAGAGCAACTTAACAACACATCAAGTACTTGCCGCCCTTTCGACAAACATCACAATCTTAGGTGGCATCGTGGGCGTGGCGGCGATTGGCGTTGGTGTCGGGGCCCTGTTTGGGTATGCTGAGCTTCGTACTGCGACGATGCGAAAAACTGAGGATCATCTTGTCAAGTTGATAAGGGCGATGCAAACGAGAGGCGAACTTACCGATGCGACAGCTGCCGTCCTTCTCGAGAGTGTTGTCCCAGAACGGGTGATTGTCCTACGGGTCCCAACCCAGGAATCGAACGCCGTCTCTGCCGCGTCAAACAACCGCGGATCAGAATCTGGCGAGAGCCAAATTGCTCTGGAATATCCGGAGGATATGAATGATAGCCCTGACAAATAAGAAATCGGTGCAGTCCCCGAATGTGACGGCCGAGGCTACCGTCCCCGTGGATGTTGTGGCCTATGCGGAACGGTTGGGGGTGAATGTTTGGGAGCAGGATCTCCCAGAGGGAATATCGGGTGAGATTCGCCGAGACGCAAGACATGGCGGACCGTCTGGGTACAGTATTCTCGTCAACAACCGCGATTCCCGCACACGGAAGCGTTTTACTGTGGCGCACGAAATCGCCCACTTCTTGCTTCATCGCGACAGGATTGGGGACGGGCTAGTCGATAGTTCGATGTATAGGAGTGGTCTCAGCACGCTGGCTGAAGTCCAGGCTAACAAGAAGGCTGCAGACATTTTGATGCCCATGCATTTGATCGAAAGAGAGATCAAATCTGGTGCAGACAGCATAGCTATTTTGGCGCGACGCTTCGATGTTTCGGAGCAAGCTATGAGTATTCGGCTGGGTGTTCCCGGATAAAGACAGATCCGTCATGGATTGGCCTCTTGAGCTGGTTCACAATAGGCCTCAGGTACTCGGAACGGTGCCTGCTTTGACACCGACGGCACGTTATGACTCGTGGCGCACCTGCGGAAACGACGGAAGTTAGCCCGCTGCGATTCCCCGGATTTGCATTGCGATTTCGAACAGCTCTAGCGTTTGGAGATGCTGACGATTCGGGCCATGACGGGCGGCCAAGGCTACGCGCAACGGCACCTGGAGCATAACGACTACTACGACCAGAACCGGACGATCCGGGGCGAGTGGCATGGTCGCGGCGCGGAACTGCTTGGGCTGCGAGGCGAGGTGACGCCAGAACAGTTTGAGGCGATCCGCGAAGGTCTGCATCCTGCGAATGGAGAGTTCCTTCGGCCACGCCATAGCGCAGACCGTCCCGCAAGCAACGGCGAGACGGAGGCCAAGGCCAGGTCCCTTTACGACTTCACGTTCTCCGCGCCCAAGTCGGTTTCTGTGCAGGCGCTGGTGGGTGGCGATGAGCGATTGATCGAAGCACACCGCACCGCGGTCAGAGAAGCCATGCAAGAGACAGAGCGCAAAGCGGGCGCCCGCGTCCGGTTGGATGGGGCCAACCATGACCGTCAGACCGGCAATCTCATCGTTGCGGCATACACGCATGACAGTAGCCGGCAGCTCGATCCGCAGATTCACACGCACGCGGTTGCGGCGAACCTCACCTATGACGGAGTCGAAGGGCGCTGGAAGGCACTCCAGGCCTCAGGCGTCTACGAGCGCCGGGCGTACCTCACCGAGGTCTACCGCAATGCCCTCGCCAGGGAAGTGCGAGGGCTAGGCTACGAGATCGAGAACCAGAGGAACGCCAAGGGCGGCGACGCCCGTTTCGAGATCAAGGGGGTTTCGCGAGATCTCATGGAGCGCTACTCGCAGAGAAGCGAACAGCGAGATCAGGCAATCAACCAGTTCAAAGCCGAGCATGGACGATCTCCAACCGACAACGAAGTCGCCGTTCTCGTCCGCGAGTCCCGGCCGGATAAGCTGCACGCGATCAGCACTGCCGAAGTTCGCCATCTGCAACTCGGACGGATCTCCGCCCAAGAACACTCGACCCTGGTCGATCTACGCGATCGCTCGCAAGAGCGGGGAATCCAGAAAGCTCCAGCCACCGAATCCCTGAGCCACGCACAAGAACATCTATTCGAGCGCAAGACCGTCGCGAAGGATCATGAGTTGCTGGCTGAGGCCCTCCGCCATGGCCGAGGTCGCATCGACCTGGGAGAACTGCGCGGAAGCTATGAACTGGCCGTATCACAGGGCCAGTTCCTTCAAGTCAACGGCAACGTTACGACGCAGCTGAGCTTGGAGCGCGAGCGAAGCATGGTCGCTGCCATCGACCAGGGGGTGGGCCGCTACTTTGCCCTTGGTCGCAACGAACCGTTTGAACCGAAATCAACTCTCCCGGCGGAACAGCGCCATGCGGTCGAGACGATCCTTGCGTCTCAGGACTTCGCCATCAATGTCCGCGGAGCCGCTGGAACAGGGAAGACTGCGACCTTACAGGAGATCGATCGCGGCCTGCGTGAGGCCGGGCATAATGTTCTGGCCGTCGCGCCAACGCGGAGTGCCGTCGGGGAGCTTCAAAAGGTCGGCTTCAAGAGTTCGATGACGATCGCGCGCCTGCTGGAAGACCAGACTGCACAGCGAACTCTGCGGGGCAACGTGCTGATTGCTGATGCGGCGGGGATGGTTTCAGGCCGTCAGATGGAAGGGCTCCTCGACCTGGCTCGCCGCGAACACGCGCGCATCCTGTTCTCGGGTGACACGCGGCAGATACAGAGTGTGGAGTCGTCGGACGCCTTGCGCATCCTGGAGCGCGAATCGAGGATGACGAGCGTCTCCTTGACCGGCATCCAGCGCCAATCGAATCGCGAGTATAGGGCCGCCATCGAATCTCTCAGAAGCTCTCCCGAGGAAGGCTTCGCGAGACTTAAGGATATGGGGGCCGTGCGCGAGGTGCCATACCTTGAGCGTGCACAGACCGTCGCAGACGTATATCGGGAGATGACAGCGAGGTCGGGTCGCACGGTGCTTGTCGTCGCGCCTACCCATGAAGAGATCGGACGGGTCACCGCGGCAATCCGGGAGGACCTGAAGACGCGATCAATCCTGGGCCGCAGTGAGACACTGGTGCAGCATGTCCCCCTGCAGTGGACTGAAGCGCAGAAGAAAGACCTTTCCAACTACCAACCTGGCCAGGTGCTTGTCTTCCATCGGGCATCGCGTGGTATCGAGAAGCATGAAGCGCTCACCGTCTCTGGTGTATCTGATTCCGTGATCCGGGCGGTGAACGACCATGGTGAAGAGAGGCTTGTCAGGCTGACCCAAGCGCGATCATTCTCCGCCCATGAGCGCCGAGAGATCGAGGTCGCGGCAGGAGACAAGTTGCTACTGAGGGGCAATCGGAAAGACCCCGAGTTTCGCGCGACGAATGGGGAACTGGCGACCGTGCGAGGCGTGGAGCAAGGAATCATTCACCTGGAAGACGGTCGAAGCATCCCGGAAAACTATCGAGAGTTCACGCACGGCTACGCCGTCACAGCGCATCGCAGTCAGGGTAAGACGGTTGATGAGGTGATCATCTCCGCCGACGCCATGCAGCAGGAACTCTTTTATGTTGCAGCTTCGCGCGGTCGGGAGGGGATCGCCATCGTCACATCGGACATAGGTCGGTTGGGGGAATCCCTGGGAATATCGATGGCGCGCCCCTCCGCAATCGAACTCGAACATGTCTCGCTTCAACGTGTATCGACCGAACCTGCCATCGACAGCGGCATCAAGTCAAGACCGTCTGTGAACCTGCCTGAGCCTGCAATCGAGCTTGAGCAGGGACTCGGTCTCGGGATTTAGCTGCCACCAGCATTACCCTAGATGAACTAAGATCGCGGCGCGCAGATTAATGGGTGCTGATCTTGCATCGATGAGTGACTCGGCGATTTAGCACCAGGTGACGGCGCTAGGCATCGCTGAACTTCCGCTATTTGTCGACCAGGCGGGCCATTCGCCCGGTGCTGGGGCAAAGCTCGTAATAAGCTGTGCCGTGACGAACCCTTTCGACAGACTACAAGTTCTCTAGCAGCCGCACGCTTCGATCTCTGAGGCTCACGGAGGCCGGGGCTTGAATTCCGAAAGCAAGACTGCGAGTGAGAGGAAAGCAACTTTCCAAGGTGGGGTTATGCGCCACGCCTTGCTAACCATTGGAGCCGACCGTGATCTTGGGAACTCGGCCAGGCGGAGTGCTTGAGCGGGATTTTCGCCAATGCGTGATTGCAATCACGTTGGCTCCGCCCCGCTCAGGGTAGCGTATCGATGTGAGAGTTCTACCAAACCTCGCGATCACGCATGGCCAGCAATGTCTCCTTCAGGACAAGCTAGGTAGGCGTGAGGCAAAACGTCTGTCAGCAAACAAATCGTATACTTCAATGAAGATGCGCCGATTCTCGGTCTTCGCCATCCTGATTCTCCTCCTGTCTGCCGCAGCGCCGATCTTTGCCTGCGTCGCAGGGAATGGGGATTCGCATGCGGCGAAGGCTTGCTGCGCGGCGATGCACGTGAAGTGCGGCGGTATGAAGAGCATGACTTGCTGCCGAAACGACGGCAAGATGGATGAGCCGCCGCAGATCGTAACTTCGGGGCCGTCTCTCGTTTTGGTTTGGACCGCCGTCTTTTGGGACGCGATTGTGCCCGCCGAACTTCCGGTCGTTCCCATTGCCTTGCCGAGAATCCCAGCCGAGCATGATCCGCCGGGGCTTCAAATCGCCCGAACTGCCAATCTCCGAATCTGAATCACTCCTATCTCGCACTTCGTTCGAGTGACGCATTTGCGTGCTCGTTTCTGAAATGTCGTAGAGACAGGAGAACGCTCCATGAAGGTGACCTTTTATTGGTCCGCCATATTGGTGCTTGGAACCGGCATCCTCGCCACGGCGCAGGATATGCCGATGCAACCGAGCACCCTGGCTTCACTGATCGCCGAAGCTGAGGCGAACAATTCGCAGATCTCTGCGGCTGACCACGCCTGGAAAGCCGCAACCCATGTTGGCCAACAGCTCGCGGTTCTGCCCGATCCGCAACTGACGGTGCAGGACTTCAGCGTTGGGAGCCCGAAGCCCTTTGCCGGGTTCAGCAATAGCGATTTTGCCTACATTGGATTCGGTGCATCCCAAGACCTCCCTTATCCCGGAAAGCTGAAGCTCAAATCAGAGGTAGCCAACCGGGAAGCCGACACGAGTCTCGCTCAGGCCGACCAGTTGAGGGCATCCATAGCCGAGCAGGTCAAACTGGCTTATGTGCAGTTGGCCTATCACGAGGCGACGCTCGCGATCCTGAACAAGAGCGAGGCCATCCTTAGGCCACTGATTGAATCGGGTCTTTCCCGTTACAGCGTGGGACAAGGAAGCCAGGCAGATGTCCTCAAGGCTCAACTGGAGCTGACCAAACTCCTGCGAGAAAAGACCATGCACCACCAGGACATGGGCCAGCTACAGGCTGTCCTTAAACAGCTTCTGCATCGCCCCCAACAATCTGTGGACATCATGCCGGACAAGCTTACGGCTATGCCGTTGCGCTATACCGCGAGCGAGTTGGCGGAACTTGTCCAGAGCCATGACCCGGCCGTCCATACGGAGACGGCTGAAGTTCAGAAGCAGGCTGCAGCAGTGAAGTCAGCAGAGAGAGAGGGGAAACCGGACTTCAACGTCGGATATATGTTTCAGCAGACCGGCGCAGGCTACCGCGATTATTACGTGCTCACGCTGAACATGAGACTCCCGCGGCGCAAGCGCGTTGAGAGCCAGATTGCGGAAGCAACCGAAATGCTGAACGGGGCAAAGCAGACACTCGACTCGCAGGTACAGCAGGAATTGGCCGAAGTGCAGAAGCAGTATGTGGCGGCGACCAGTGCAGAGAAACAGATCACCGAGTTTCAGCAGGGATTGCTTCCCCAGGTCGACGCTGTATTCCATTCCCAAGAAACGGCCTACCAGTCAAGCAAGCAACAGTTCGAGCCTATCCTGTTATCCCTGATGGACGCCCTCGCTGTGCAACGTGACTACGAACAAGTCCTTCTGGACCATGAAATGGCCCTTGTACGACTGGAAACACTGACGGGAGCATCAATCCGATGAACAAATATATTGTCCGCACTTCGCTCTTTTGGCTTTTCGTGATGGCTGCGGTCGGAGGAGGAGCATTCTATCGGCTGCGTGTACGGCAACGGCCCGCGCCGCACGAATCTGTCGTTGAGCCGCTTGCATCGGGACCCTCTTCGAAGACTGATGAAACTCCGACAGCGCCGCAGCCAGGGATAGAAGCGCCGCTCGTGCCAGTTCAGTTGACCGCCGACCAGATGCAAACGATCGGCGTGAAGTCGGGAACCGTGGAATATAAACAACTCGCTGACGACGTACGGGCAACCGGCACCGTCACCACCGATGAGCGTCTCGTTTCCTACGTGCAGGTACGGTTCCCGGGCTATATCCGGCAGGTGTTTGCGAATGCCACGTATCAATACGTGAGGAAGGGGGAGCCGCTCTTCACGATTTATAGCCCGGATCTCGTCGCCACGCAGAGGGAATATCTGCTGGCTCGGCAGAATCAGAAGACCATGAGTTCCAGCCCGGTGGATGGTGTTGCCACCGGAGCGGCTTCGCTATCTGAAGCGGCGGAACAGCGGTTGCAACAATGGGAGGTGCCAGCCAGCGAGATGGCGAAGCTCAAGGAAACGGGCAAGGCGATCTCGGATATCACGATCAATTCACCCGTTTCGGGGTACATCACCGAGCGCATCGCACTTCCAAATATGTCAGTTGATTCGAGCAGTCACTTGTACACGATTGCCGATCTATCGCGCGTGTGGGTGAACGCTCAGGTTTTTCAGAATGATGTTGGGCGAGTAAAGCCGGGAGACAGCGCGGCCATTACCGTCGATGCGTATCCGGACCATACGTTTTCCGCCAGGATTGAAGCGATACTCCCGCAGGTGGATATGACGACGCGCACGGTTGCGGTGCGTCTTGCTGTGAGCAATGCCGGGCTCAAACTAAAGCCGGGGATGTTCGTCAATGTTGACCTCAAATCAGGCCTCGGACGACAACTCGTAGTTCCGGTTTCTGCGGTATTCCAAACGGGTATACGGCAGGTAGTTTTTCTCGATCACGGCAATGGAAGTCTTGAGCCGAGAGATGTTGTCTTGGGACCGCAGGAGGGCGATTCTTATGTCGTCCTGAAGGGGCTTGAAGTCCATCAGCAGATTGTCACTTCGGCGAGCTTCCTTCTTGATTCGGAGAGTCAGTTGCAGGCAGCGGCGGGACCGGCCAGCGCACAACCAAGCACGGGCACGGTCATGACGTCGATTTCTCCCTCAAACAACTCAAATGTCGGGTTGGACTTCAAGATTGCTCCTGACCCTCCGCACCGAGGGCCGAATGATTTGCATGTCACCCTCGCTACAAGCGGCCATCCAACAGACGGGGCCGACGTGAGTGTGACGTTCTCCATGCCTGCCATGCCCGCAATGGGTATGGCTGCCGTCAACAAGACGTTTCCTCTTGCGGCTAAGGGCGGTGGTCAGTATGAGGGCCAGGGAAGTCTCGAATCGGGCGGAACCTATAACGTGACGATTGTTGCCAAGCAACACGGCCAGTCGATAGCCACAAAGCGTTTGCGGGTAACTGCCCAAGGAGGGATGTAAATGCTCTCCAAGATTATTGACCTTTGCGCACGCAACCGGTTCCTTGTCTTCACTGGCGTTCTGCTCCTCACCCTTGCGGGTATCTGGTCGCTCCAGCATGTCCCGCTGGATGCGTTACCGGACATCTCCGATGTCCAGGTGATTGTCCATACAAGCTGGGAGGGCGAGCCGCCGGAAGTGATCGAAGACCAGGTCAGCTATCCGATTGTCACCAGTCTTCTGGCTGCCCCTCACGTCAAAGCCGTGCGGGCGCAAACCATGTTCGGGGATTCGTACGTCTACGTCATCTTTGAAGACGGAACGGATATGTACTGGGCACGCTCGCGTGTTCTTGAATATCTCCAGCAAATTAGCGGACGGCTGCCCGCTGCCGTACATCCGGCCATTGGGCCCGATGCGACCGGCGCGGGCTGGGTCTTTGAGTATGCCATCGTCGATAAGAGCGGAAAGCACAGCCTCGCGGATCTGCGGACTTTGCAAGACTGGCACCTCCGCTACGCGCTGGAGACCGTGCCCGGGGTATCGGAGGTTGCGAGTATCGGCGGCTACGTTCGCCAGTACCAGATCCAGCTTGATCCGGCGAAGCTGCTGGCCTACAACATTCCGCTCTCCATGGTGATTGACAGGGTAAAGGCAAGCACCAACGAGGTTGGCGGCCGAGTGCTGGATCTGAGCGGCGCGCAATACATGATTCGGGGACTTGGATACCTTCACTCGCTGAAAGACCTCCAGAGTGTTGCCGTTGGCAGCAAGAATGGGACACCTGTTTTATTGCGCGATCTTGGCGTTGTCACCTTCGGCCCGGATATTCGAGAGGGAGTTGTCG